>NZ_VRVC01000039.1:0-36870 GCF_008040005.1 Methylobacterium sp. WL19 | reverse complement strand
GGCCTCCACGGGGCGGGAATTGTCGTTGCGCATCCCGTTCAGGGGCGCGGGCACAGCCTTGGCAGTCGGGTCCATTCCCTGATGATCCGTCTCGGTCAGCCGGTAGGAAAGGGATTTGAGCGCGGCATCCATGGCATCTCCCGCACGGGCGACACGTGCGTTCATCGTCGAACTATCTGGTTTTGCGTACATCGTCGAACCATCTCGGTCGCGTTTTCAGCCGCGTTGCCGCAGGCCGGCGCCCGAACGATGAGAATTTCCTTGGCCGTGGGCGCGACCCTGGTCGACGAACCGCCTCCTCGCGAAACGGTACGCTGGCGCCTATATCGTCGTTATCGCGCCGCCGCGCAATGCGGGGAATGCGGATCAGACCATCGTGATCGGAAGCCGGCTCGCTGCCGACGCCCCGACGGGACCTCGCATATGCTCGACGATATCTACAACCGCCGCATTCTCGAACTCGCCGCCGACATCCCCCGTCTCGGCCGGCTCGACGCACCGGATGCCAGCGCCACCGCCCATTCCAAGCTCTGCGGCTCCACCGTCACCGTCGATCTCTCGGTCAAGGACGGCACGGTGACGGACTTCGCCCATGAGGTGAAGGCCTGCGCCCTAGGCCAGGCGTCATCCTCGCTCATGGCCCGCCACGTGGTCGGCGCAAAGGCGGACGAGTTGCGGGAGGTGCGCGACACGGTGCGGCGCATGCTCAAGGAGAACGGGCCGGCACCGCAGGGCGAGTGGGCCGACCTCGCCGTTCTCGAGCCGGTGCGGGACTTCAAGGCGCGCCACGCCTCGACCCTCCTCACCTTCGATGCCGTGGTGAATGCCCTCGATCAGGTCGCCGCCAAGGCTCAGGCCGCCGAATAGAGCCATGGTCCGCCGCGCGGCCCATTGGGCGATCCGGGGCTACCAGCTCACCCTGTCGGGCCTGATCGGCCGGCAATGCCGGCACTGGCCGTCCTGTTCGGACTACACCGACGAGGCGATCCGCCGGTACGGATTGTGGCCGGGCGGCTGGATCGGGTTCTCGCGCATCTGCCGCTGCGGCCCGTTCGGCACGCATGGCATCGACATCGTGCCCGAGACCCTGCCGCCGCGCTCGGCCTGGTACGCCCCCTGGACCTATGGGCGCTGGCGCGGAGTGAACGCGCCGCCATCGCCGTTTGCGTGCGAGGCGGTGGAAGACGAGCGCGCGGGAGGGTAGCGTTGCCCCATCACCGGCGATGCGACGGAAGAAACACTGCATGTCGACCCATATCGCGGATGTCGCCTGGGCCCTGAAGCCCGGGGAGGATTTCGCCGCCGGGCGTTACGGCCGGGGGCACACAGTGACGTTCGCCGGCACCGCATCGGAGCACGTGGTCGGGAAATGGGCCGCTCGCGAGGCCGTCGACCCGGAGGAGATGCTGGTCGCGGCGCTGTCGAGCTGCCACATGCTGACCTTCCTCCATCTCGCGCGCCTCGCCGGATTCGGCGTCACCGCCTATCGGGACCATGTCGAGGGCGTGCTGGAGGAGACGAGGCCCGGACGTCGTGCGGTGACGCGGGTCACGCTCCGCCCGGACATCGACTGGGCCGGCACCGCCCCGGATCCGGAACGGATCGCGGCGCTCCACGAGGCCGCGCATGAGGAGTGCTTCATCGCGAATTCGGTGAGGACGGAGGTCGTCGTGGCCGCTCCCCTCAGCCCCCGCTGACCCAGCGCATCACCACCAGCGTCCCCGTCACCGTCAGCGCGCCGCCGATGCGGGTGGCGATCTGGGCGAAGGGCATCAACGCCATGCGGTTGGCGGCGGTGAGGATCGCCACGTCCCCGGTGCCGCCCTGGCCGCTGTGGCAGGCATTCACGATGGCGGTCTCGATCGGGTACATGCCGAGGCGGCGTCCCACCAGGAAGCCGGTGGCCATCAGCGTCACCACCGTCGAGACGATGGTGATGAGGTTCGCCAGCGTGAACGCCGCCACCAGCTTGTCCCAGGGGGTCATCGACACGCCGATCGCGAAGAGCAGCGGATAGGTCATGCTGATCTGGACGAACTTGTAGGCGACGAAGCCGCCGGCCTGGAGGCGTGGCGAGACGGCGCTGGCGAGCTTGGCGAGCACGGCGAGGAACAGCATCGCCACGGGAGCGGGGAGCCCGGTGAGGTGGTGCATCATCACGCCGAGGAGGTAGAGCGTCACGGCGGTGAGCGCGGCCGCTCCCACCGTCGCCGCATCCACGGGCGCGTCCTCGACCTTGGCGGCGGTGACGTCGTTGTCCCGGTCCGGCTGCAGGCGGCCCTCGCCGGTGAGATGCGGCATCCGCTTGCCCACGGCATTGAGGGTGCCGGCCAGCACGATCGCCGTCAGGCTGCCGAGCATGACGGGAGGCAGAACCTGCGCGAACACGTCGCCCTGGCCCTGGCCGAGGATGGCGGCGTAGCCGATGGAGAGCGGGATCGCCCCTTCGCCGACGCCGCCGGCCATGATCGGCACGACGATGAAGAAGAAGGTGTGATAGGCGCCGAGGCCGAGCAGGGTGCCAACCAGCGTGCCCACGCAGGCCGCCGCCACGGAGCCGGCCGCCAGGGGCACGAAAATCTTGAGGAAGCCCTTGATCAGCACCTCGCGGTCCATGCCCAGTATGCTGCCGACGATGATCGTGGCGATATACAGGTAGAGGAAGTTGGTGAACTTGGTGAAATCCGTGATCGCCTTCACCAGCGGCGTCGGGATCAACATGTAATAGACCAGGGCCGAGGGGATGAAGGTCGCGAAGATCGCGCCTGCCCCGATATTCTTCAGGACCGGCAGCCGCTTGCCGATCTCGGCGCAGGTGAAGCCGCCGAGCGCCAGCACCGCGATCATCGTCGGCGCATCGGGCTTGATCTCGCCCTCCGAGGTCAGGACGGCGAGGAGGGCGACGAGGATGAGATAGACCGGCAGGGGAATGATGCCGATCTTGACATCGACGATCCGCCACCAGCCCTGCGGCCAGAACCGGCGCGCGGGCGTATCCGCCGCCGGGACGGGCTCGGCGGCAGCGGCGGAAGCTGGATTCGCCATCGATACTCTCCCTTCGGCCGGTCGCCTTTCGGGCCGGCCTGCTTGATCGGACCTTCTCGGCGAACCGGCACGAGCATCCGCCCGCTGCCGGCCATCCCGGTTCCGTGATGCGTGAATGGGCGGATGGGGCCGGAAGCTTGTCAATCGCAGCTTGTATCAACCGACCCGGATCGTCTCGGAAGTGCGTTCACGTCCGCGAGAGCCCGTAAAAGGCCGGTCGATGGCCCGCGCGGATTTCTTCCTCCTGCGAAACGGTCTAAACCGCGCCCCTCGCGCCGAGCGCGCGCCATCCGAACACCAGCCGCTTACCTGCCTCGTTCGCAGGAGTGAGCGCAAGGAGACCCGATCCGATGCCCATCCTGACATTCCCAGACGGCAACACCCGCAGCTACGACGCCGCGGTGACCGGCCGTACCGTGGTCGAGGGCATCGCCAAGAGCCTCGCCAAGCGCACCGTGGCGATGGCCCTCGACGGGCGGGTCCGCGATCTCGACGACCTGATCGATTCGGACGTGCGCATCGAGTTCCTCGACCGCGCCGACCCGCGCAGCCTGGAACTGATCCGGCACGATTGCGCCCACGTCCTGGCGGAGGCCGTGCAATCCCTGTGGCCGGAGACCCAGGTCACCATCGGCCCGGTGATCGAGAATGGGTTCTACTACGATTTCGCCCGCGACCAGCCGTTCACCCCCGAGGACTTCCCCAAGATCGAGGCGAAGATGCGCGAGCTCATCGCCCGCGACGCCCCCTTCACCAAGGAGGTGTGGAAGCGCGACGACGTGCGGGCGCTGTTCGAGTCGAAAGCCGAACGGTACAAGGTCGAGCTCGTCGACGCGATCCCACCCGGCGAGGACCTGAACATCTATCGCCAGGGGGAGTGGTTCGACCTCTGCCGCGGCCCGCACATGACCTCCACGGGCAAGGTCGGCACCGCCTTCAAGCTGATGAAGGTGGCAGGCGCCTATTGGCGCGGCGATTCCAACAACCCGATGCTGACCCGCATCTACGGCACCGCCTGGGCCACGAAGGAAGACCTCGACGCCTATCTCCACCGGCTCGAGGAGGCCGAGCGCCGCGACCACCGGCGCCTGGGCCGCGAGATGGACCTGTTCCACTTCCAGGAGGAGGGGCCGGGCGTCGTGTTCTGGCACGCCAAGGGCTGGACCATCTTCCAGGAGCTCATCGCCTACATGCGCCGGCGCCTGAAGGGCGATTACGCCGAGGTGAACGCGCCGCAGATCCTCGACAAGTCGCTCTGGGAGACCTCCGGCCACTGGGACTGGTACCGGGAGAACATGTTCGCCGCGCAAAGTGCGGGCGACGAGGCTGAGGACAAGCGCTGGTTCGCGCTCAAACCCATGAACTGCCCCGGCCATGTGATGATCTTCAAGCACGGCCTGAAATCCTACCGCGACCTGCCCCTGCGCATGGCCGAGTTCGGCATCGTCCACCGCTACGAGGCCTCGGGCGCCATGCACGGCCTGATGCGCGTGCGCGGGTTCACCCAGGACGATGCCCACGTCTTCTGCACCGAGGACCAACTCGCCGACGAATGCCTCAAGATCAACGACCTGATCCTCTCGACCTATAGCGATTTCGGCTTCGGCGACATCGTGGTGAAGCTCTCGACCCGGCCCGAGAAGCGGGTCGGTTCGGATGCCCTGTGGGACCATGCCGAGGAGGTGATGACCCGCGTCCTGGCGCAGATCGAGGAGCAGTCGGGCGGCCGGATCAAGACCGAGATCAGCCCGGGCGAGGGCGCCTTCTACGGGCCGAAATTCGAATACGTGCTCCGCGACGCCATCGGCCGCGATTGGCAATGCGGCACGACCCAGGTGGATTTCAACCTGCCGGAGCGCTTCGGGGCGTTCTACGTCGATGCCGACAGCCAGAAGAAGGCTCCGGTCATGGTCCACCGGGCGATCTGCGGCTCGCTGGAGCGTTTCACCGGCATCCTGATCGAGCATTTCGCCGGCCATTTCCCGCTCTGGCTCGCGCCGGTTCAGGTGGTGGTGGCGACGATCACGCAAGATGCCGACGGCTACGCCCGCGAGGTGGTGGCCGCGCTCAACCGCGCCGGGCTCCGGGTCGAGTCGGACCTGCGCAACGAGAAGATCAATTACAAGGTCCGCGAGCATTCCCTGGCCAAGGTGCCGGTCATGCTCGTGGTCGGCCGCAAGGAAGGCGAGGAGCGCACCGTCTCGATCCGCCGGCTGGGCAGCCAGCAGACCCGCACCGCCGCCCTCGACACGGCTCTGGCCGACCTCCTCGCGGAAGCGACCTCACCGGACATCCGCCGGGCGCAGGCCGTGAACGAGAGCGTGCCCAGCGCCGACGTGGCGCTCGACGGCCAGCACGGGGAAAGCCCGACGCCTTGAGGCAGTCTCGGTGAGCACTGCCTTTCCCCGCATGCGGGGAGAGGCGGAAGACTATGCCCTACGGGTTCTGTTCCGAAAGGCCGGCGCGCACTCCATCTCCCCGCACGCGGGGAGATGGAAGCGACGCCCCTGTCGTCAGCGCGGCGAGGCGGCAGCCGACGGTGAGGGGGCTTGGCTGGAGGAGCCATACCCGGAGTCACCCCCTCACCCTCGCCCTGACGGGCTCACTTCGCCTCCCGACAAGGGGAGGACGAAGTCCTCTCCCCGCCCGGCGGGGAGAGGGGTAAGCGTAGTTCTACGGGACCTCGTTGCCGGCGTAGTTGATGGCGCCGTCGGCGCCCTTCTTCCACATGTACATGACGTAGTCGGGCCGGGTGATGTCGCCCTTCTTGTCGTAGGAGATGTCGCCGATCACGGTGTCGAACGGCTTGCCCTGCTGCATGTAGGTGGCGATCTTCTGCCCGTCGCTCGACTTCGTCGCCTCCATCGCCTGTTTCAGGATCTGCACGGCGGCGTAGGAATAGAGCGTGTAGCCCTCGGGATCGAAGTTCATGGCCTTGAAGGAGTCGATGGTGGCCTTGGCCTTCGGGTTCTTGCGGGCGTCGGGCGAGAAGGTCATCAGGGTGCCGTCCGAACCGGGACCGCCGACCTGAGAGAATTCCCGGTCGGCGATGCCGTCGCCACCCATGAGCGGGGCGGCGAGGCCCTGGTCACGCATCTGGCGGATCAGGAGCCCGGCCTCGGTGTAGAGACCGCCGAAATAGACCACGTCGATGCCGGCCTGCTTCAGCTTCGAGACGAGGGAGGAGAAGTCCTTCTCGCCGGGGTTGATGCCCTCGAAGATAACGTTGGTGCCGCCCTTGGCCTTGAGCGCCTTCAGGGTCTCGTCGGCCAGCCCGCGTCCGTAGGGGGTCTTGTCATGGACGAAGGCGATCTTCTTGCCCTTGAACTTGTCGGCGAGGTAGGCGCCCGCCACCGCGCCCTGCTGGTCGTCGCGACCGCAGGTGCGGAACGTGTTCCAGTTGCCGCGCTCGGTATACTTGATCGCCGTCGAGGCGGGGCTGATCTCGATGATGCCGGCTTCCTGCAGCACGTCGGAGACCGGGATCGAGACGCCGGAATTGAACGCGCCGACCACGGCCTTCACGCCCTCGGAAGCGAACTTGTTGGCCACCGACACGCCCTGCTTGGGATCGGAGGCGTCATCGCCCACGGTCATGACGAGCTTCTCGCCGTTGACGCCGCCGGCCTTGTTGATATCGGCGATCGCCTGGGTCGCGCCGGTCTTGATCTGCGCGCCGAAGGCCGCGTTGGGGCCGGTGACCGGGACGACCACGCCGATCTTGATCTCGGCCTGCGCGGCACCCGCCAGCATCAGCGCACCCAGCGCCACGCTCATCGCCATCAGTGTCTTCATGGTCATTTCCCCTCGATCAGCGCGGCGGATTGAACGTGTCCCGCTTGGCGCATGGTTGCACGAAGATGTGTCGGGCTCACGTCCCTTGCCGGTCCCGCCAGGATAGCGGGCCGGTGCGCTCGTAGAGCCAGCGATACTGGGTGGTCATCTGCCGGGTGCGGGTGACCCGGTAGCCGAGCGCGCCGATGGCGAGGATCACCACCGCGTCGAGGGCGTAGCCGGCCGGCGAGAGCAGCGTACCCGAGAACAGGGCGTAATGCAGGAAGCGCGAGACCGCAGCGATGGCGAGCCCTGCCAGCACGCACTGCCAGAACGGACGCCATCCCCTGGCGAAGCTGCTGCCCGCCATCCAGGCAGCGCCCCCTCCCATCGCCAGCGTGACGAGGAGGAAGATGCCGAGATTGGGCGTGTCGAGGGACAGGGTCTCGGTCATGATGCCTTGCCTAACGAGAAGCGCGCGACCGGTCGGCGCCAACCGATGATCCCGTCCGCCGGCCTCATCCTGAGGTGCCGCAGCGAAGCGGAGGCCTCGAAGGAGCCCTCCAGATGCCTCGTTGCTCGATGGAGGCCTCCTTCGAGGCCCGCTGGCGCGGGCACCTCAGGATGAGGGCGCGGGTGGGATTCCCGTTCCACGCCTGCCAACCCGCTCAATGCTGGCCCCCTTCGAGATAGGCTGCCTTCACCTGCGGGTTGTCGAGGAGCTCGCGGCCCGTGCCGCTCATCGTCACCGCGCCCGTCACCATGACGTAGCCGCGATGGGCCAGCTTGAGGGCGTGATAGGCGTTCTGCTCGACGATGAAGACGGTGAGCCCCTCGCGCTCGTTGAGCTCGCGAACGGCCGAGAAGATCTGCTTGACGATGAGCGGGGCGAGGCCGAGCGACGGCTCGTCGAGCATCAGGAGCTTCGGGCGGCTCATCAGGGCGCGGGCGATGGCGAGCATCTGCTGCTCACCGCCGGACATGGTGCCGCCGCGCTGGTCGAGCCGCTCCTTCAGGCGCGGGAACAGGACGCACATGCGCTCGAGATCCTCGGCGAAATAGCGCCCGCCATGCAGGGCCGCGCCCATCTGCAGGTTCTCGCGCACGCTCATGCGGGAGAAGATGCGCCGCCCCTCCGGCGACTGGGCGATGTTGAGGCGCGCGATCTCGTGGGTCGCCATGCGGGTGATGTCGCGGCCCGCATAGGTGATGCTGCCGGTCCGTGCCTGCGGCTGGCCGAAGATCGTCATCATCAGGGTCGACTTGCCGGCCCCGTTGGCGCCGATCAGGGCGACGATCTCGCCCTCGTTCACGTGCAGATCGACGCCCTTCAGGGCCTGGATGCTGCCATAATAGGCAGAGACGCCGCGCACATCGAGGAGCGGCGCCTGAAGCGCGCGGGTCTCCTCCACGAGGACGTTGATGCCGGCGACACTCATGCTTGCGTTCCCGTCAGGCCGACCTCGGCCTCCACCGCCGCCACCTCCTCGTCGTCGACGCCCAGATAGGCGGCGATGACGCGGGTATCGGTACGGATGTCGTCGGGCGTGCCGTCGGCGATCTTGGTGCCGTAATCGAGCACGACGATCCGGTCGGAGATCTGCATCACCACCGACATGTCGTGTTCGATGAGGAGGACGGAGGTGTCGTACTCGTCCCGGATCAGCCGCAGCAGGGTGTTCAGCTCCGAGGATTCGCGCGGGTTGAGGCCGGCGGCGGGCTCGTCGAGGCAGAGCAGCACCGGATCGGTGCACATGGCCCTGGCGATTTCGAGCCGGCGCTGATCGCCGTAGGGCAGGTCGCCGGCGGCATCGTCGGCCCGCGCCGTGAGACCGATCCGGTCGAGCCAGGCGGCGGCCTTCTCGATTCCCGCCTTCTCCGCGCTGCGATAGGCCGGCAGGCCGAGAATGCCGAGGATCGAGAAACCCGAGGCGCGCATCAGCGGCTTGTGCATGGCCACCAGCAGGTTCTCCAGCACGGTCATGCGCGGGAACAGGCGGATGTTCTGGAAGGTGCGGGCGACGCGGGCGAGCCGGTTCACGTCATGGCCGGGCAGGCGCTCGAGGAGGTAGGTCTCCCCGCCCTTCTGCACTAGGCGGATCATGCCCTCGCTCGGCTTGTAGAAGCCCGTGATGCAGTTGAAGACCGTGGTCTTGCCCGCGCCGTTGGGGCCGATCAGGGCCGTGATGTCGCCGCGCCCGACCTTGAACGAGAGGTCGTTGACGGCGGTGAGGCCGCCGAACCGCATGGTCAGGTGGTCGACGATCAGCACCGGATCGGCGGGGCCGCCGGGAATGGCGGCGGGGGGCTCGTCCTGCACCGTCGCGAGCCGGTTGATGCCTGTGGCGAGGGTCATCGGCCGCGCTCCGCGATGGTGACGGAGGGCGTTCGCTCGGAGATGAGGCCGCGCGGGCGGAACACCATCATCGCCACCATGGCGAGGCCGAACAGGAGCAGGCGGTACTCGTTGGGATCGAACCCCTCGCCGAACACGGCCTTGAGGAAGCCGAGATTGCGCAGGAGTTCGGGGCCGCCGATCATGACGATGGCGGCGATGGCGACGCCGATCTGGCTGCCCATGCCGCCAAGCACGACGATGGCCAGGATGATGGCGCTCTCCAGGAAGTTGAAGCTCTCCGGCGAGACGAAGGCCTGCCGCACGGCGAAGAACGATCCGGCGAAGCCCGCGAACATCGCCCCCAGGGCGAAGGCGGTGAGCTTGGTGATGGTGGTGTCGATGCCGAGCGAGCGGCAGGCGATCTCGTCCTCGCGCAGCGCTTCCCAGGCCCGCCCGAGGGGCAGGCGCCGCATGCGCAGGGTCACGAGGTTGGTGACGAGCGCCAGGACCAGGATCAGGTAATACAGGAAGACCAGCCGGTGCATGGCGTTGAAGCTGAGCCCGAACGTGGCGGCGAACCCGTTCTCACCCGCAGTGAAGGGCAGGCCGAAGAAGCTGACGCGCGGGATCGAGGAAATGCCGGCCGCGCCCCCCGAGAAGTCCGTCCAGTTGATGAGGACGAGGCGGATGATCTCGCCGAAGGCCAGGGTCACGATGGCGAGGTAATCGCCCCGGAGCCTGAGGACGGGAAAGCCCAGCAGCACGCCGAAGGCGGCGGCGAACAGGCCGGCCAAGGGCAGGCAGATCCAGAAGGACAGGCCGAACACCGTGGAGAGCAGGGCGTAGGAATAGGCCCCCACCGCGTAGAAGGCGACGTAGCCGAGGTCGAGCAGGCCCGCGAGGCCGACCACGATGTTGAGCCCCCATCCGAGCATGACGTAGGTCAGGATCAGGATGCCGAGATCGATCCAGTAGCGGCCCTCGCCGAGGGACCCGGTGAGGAGGCTGGCGAGGAGCGGCAGGGTGAGGGCGACCACGAGGGTGATGGGCGCGAGGATCGCGGCGAGGCGGCTCGCCCCTTCCACCACCGGCGCACGGGCGGCCCGCCGCCGCGCCCGCCCGGTGAGGTAGAGCTGCTGCACGAGGCGCAGGACGAAGATGGCGGCGCAGAGGGCGAAGACGGTGCCCCAGCGGCTGGTGATGACGAGGCCGATGCCCTGGCCGAGATCGGTGCGGTAGCTGACGATGGGCACGCACAGGCCCAGCGTCACCAGGGCGAACAGCCCGGCATCCTTGATCAGGCCGGGCAGGAGAGAGGCCTCGGCGCGGGCGGTCGCGGCGATGGGGGTGGTCGAACCGGATGCCACGTCAGACCTTCTCCACTTCGGGCCGGCCGAGGATGCCCGAAGGCTTGAAGATGAGCACGACGATGAGGATCAAGAAAGCGGCCACATCCTTGTACTCGATGGAGAAATAGGCCGACCAGAAGGTCTCGATCAGCCCGATGATGATCCCGCCTATCACGGCGCCGGGAAGCGAGCCGATGCCGCCGAGCACAGCGGCCGTGAAGGCCTTCACGCCGGGCACGAACCCGTCCGAGAACGAGACCACGCCGTAATAGAGCAGGTAGAGCGTGCCCGCGACGGCGGCCAGGGCGGCGCCGAGGACGAAGGTCAGGGAGATCGTGCGGTCGACGTTGATGCCGAGCAGCGCCGCCATGCGCCGGTCCTGCTCCACGGCGCGCTGCGCGCGGCCGAAAGGCGTCTTCTGAACGAGGTACCAGAAACCTGCGAGCAGCACGGCCGTGGTGATCATGATGATCGCCTGCTTGTAGGACAGGGTCACCGTGTACTGCTCGTTCTGGTAGAGCACGACCACGTCGCGAACGAGGGGCGGCACCGGCTTGTTGCGGGCGCCCTGCACCACCTGGACGAAGTTCGACAGGAAGATCGACACGCCGATCGCCGAGATCAGCGGTGCGAGGCGGAACGAGCCGCGCAGGGGCCGGTAGGCCACCCGTTCGATCGCCCATCCCCACAGGGCGGTCAGCGCCATGGCGATGACGAGCACGATCAGGAAGACCAGGGCCACCGAGGACAGGCCGAGCCAGGTGGTGAGGATGAGGAACGCGATGAGCGCGATGAAGGCCGAGACCATGAAGACGTCGCCGTGGGCGAAATTCACCATGCCGATGATGCCGAAGACCATCGTGTAGCCGATGGCGATCAGGCCGTAGATCGACCCGAGGGTCAGGCCGTTGATGAATTGCTGGGCGAAGAATTCCATCGATGGGCTTTCGCGAATGGCATGCCAGATGGCCGCCCGGGGCTTTCCCGCGGCGGCCCACCGCCAGGATCGAGCGTGTTCGGCGCGGGCGAGTGTCTGCAAGAACGCTTCGGGGTCAATGCGGAAATCGCCACGGTCCGAAGGGATTGTCAGCCCTCGTCACGGTGCCGTCCCCGGAAAACGACGGCACGAAGAGACGAATACGCTCCGCCAGCACCCTGGCGTGGAGCAACTCGCCATCGACCCTACGGTTTCCCGTAGTACGCAGCGTCGCCCGGCACTGCCAGACATGCTCCGAAGACGGAGAGGCTGGCATGATCCACATCGTTACACCCGCCAACGAGACCATGTATCGCGACGAGATGGAACAGGCTTGGCGCCTGCGCCACGACATCTTCGTGACCGAGAAGGGATGGACGGACCTCGCCAAGCCGGATCGTCGCGAGATCGATCAATTCGATACGCCGCATGCCATCCATTTTCTGGCGATCGAGGAGAGCAGAGTCATCGGCTATAGTCGGCTTCTCCCGACGACACGCCCGCACCTGCTGTCGGACATCATGCCCCAACTGTGCGAAGGCGAACTCCCGCGCGGCAGCGATTGCTGGGAATGGACGCGGCAGGCGGTGGCGCGCTCGCACCGGGCGCGGGGCAAGGCGGTCAACCCGGTCTCCCTCGCTCTCCTCACCGGCATCGTCGAATGGGGAATGCATCACGGCGTGAACCGGCTCGTGCTGCAGATGCCGACGCTTTACCTGCTGCATGTGGTGCAGCTGCATTTCCGCGCCCGCCCGCTCGGCCTGCCCCACGCGATCAGCGGCGAGGACATCATCGCGGCGACCGCCGAATTCGACGAGCGCACCCTGGCGCGCCTGCGCAACGTCAGCGGCAATCCGGATTCGGTGCTCGCGCCGGCTTCCTACGCCTATCTCGCCGCCTGAGCGAAGGCCGCTCGACGACCCATCCAGACCATTTCGAAGAGGGGGCTCTTCGACAAGAGAAGAACAAGGGCTGACATCATGTACGCATCGGTGATCGAGAGAGACGAAAGTCTCGACTCGTTGGCAGGACATTGCATCGCGGCACGGACCATCATCGAGGCTTCGGGCACATCGGTGATGCGCCAATTGATCGACCTCCTTCTCTTCGAGATCGGCGTGGCCATGGCGAAGGCGACGGAGACCGAACAGCAGCCGGCACGCAGCAACTGACGCGGTGGAGGGTACGATCCCGCTCGGATTCGTGCCGTCTTGGTCCCGGCATCTCGAACCTGCCCCTCGAACGAGGCGAGGACTCTGCCGACGGGCGCGGCCTCGCCATCGACATGGGGGACATGCGCACGGGCCCACCGCTCTCCTGGCGGAGCAATACCGACCGCATCCATGCCGGCGAAGGCGAGGGCGCCATCGTCGGGGGCAGGGCAGGGATGAACCAGTATCCGTCCGCGCGTGTTGAGCCCCGGTAGATCGCTCCGGATCGCACGGAAGAACCCACATGCCGACACTAGCCCGCACCCTTGCGCTCATCCTCGCAGTCTCCGCGGCGCCGGCACTCGCGCAGGAGGGACAGGCGGCCGAGGGGCGGCAGGCGGCCAAGCCTGCCTTCCTCACGCAGGCTCCGCTGGGTAGCGTCAAGGTGTCCAGGATCATCGGCCTGCGCGTGGTCGGCCAGGATCACGTCAAGGTCGGTGCGATCGAGGACGTGATGGTGGACGGCAGCGGCCGCGCTCAGGCCGTGGTGATCGATGTCGGCGGCTTCCTCGGGGTCGGTGGCAAGAAGGTCGCGGTGCCCTTCGACCAATTGGTGTGGAACAGCCACGCGAAGGCGGGGCAGGCACCGGACCCCTCCATCGTCAAGCCGAAGGACGCCCCATCCGAGGCCCGGGCGGCCGAGGTGACCCCGGAGACCATGCCCGGCGCAAAGTCCGGCAACGCCGTCCTCAACGCGGAGACCACCGGCGACACCAACCAGGCCACCGGCCCAGCCGGCGCCGCCGTCACGACCGATGCCACGAAGGACCGGGCGACGGTCCAGATCGGAGAGCCGGTCGAGGCAGAGATCCGCCGCACGAAGGCGGAGCTGGAGGCAGCACCGGTCTTCACCTATCCGACGCAGACGGCGCCGTGATGCGTGGTTCGGGAATGGCCGCGACGATGTGGTCCGCTGGTTGAAGCACCCGTTTGAGGCGCAACGGGAAGCCTCCGGTCAGTCACGGCCGGGCGCCATGCGGGTCAGACCGCCCGTAGAATCTCGCGAAGCGCGCCCGACATCATCGGCCCCTAGCCGGGATCGAGGCAGCGCAGCGATATTCAGACCGATTTCGATGTAACGAGCCCGGAGGCACTCGAGCCTTCATCGGGCATCAGACGCTTCGGGGTACATCAACTCGAAAGAGTTGGTGCGGCCAAGAGGACTCGAACCTCCACCCCTTGCAGGACTAGCACCTCAAGCTAGCGCGTCTACCAATTCCGCCATGGCCGCATCGGTACCACCCGTTCCGCCGCGCTCTCCGCCGGAGGGCGGTGCGGGGCGTTTCGTGTGGCGCGGCGCAGCGGATAACAGATCGAATCTGCCACGACAAGCGCCGTCATGCGTCTCAGATGAGATCCACCGGCCCATCGAGGATCTGGACCGCCCCGTCGCCGATGGTCACGCCGGGCGTGCGCACCACTTCCGCCTTGCGGATCAGTTCGGTGATCTCAACCGAAATCCGGTTTCCCGTCACGACGATCTGGCCGCGGGCGATCGGGTGGTCGTTGGCGAGAATCTCGACCATATCGGTTTCCGTGGATTCGAGTTCGATCACGGCGCCGCGTCCCATGCGCAGCAGCATGTGGAGCGGCATGTGGCTGCGCCCGAGCACGACCGAGAGATCGACCTTGAGGTCTTCGAAAACTGCCACGCGCCACGAACTCCATCGGCCCATATCGGGCCTCACTCGACAGAGTGTTCCTGAGATATGGTGAAGCCTTGGTAAACGACGCCCCCCGCAGCGCCCGGCTTTCCGCCTCGACGGCCGATTTTCGACCGCGATCCGGCATGCGGCCGGTCCTGTGGCGGATCAGCGACACCCTCGTCCCCTACGACGAGGCGGTGGCGGCAATGGAAGCACATGCCGGGCGGATCGCGACCGGGGAGGCGGCCGAGATGGTCTGGCTGCTCGAACACCCGCCGCTCTACACCGCCGGCACCTCAGCAAAGACCGCAGATCTCGTCGAGCCCGACCGGTTCCCGGTCCACGCCACGGGGCGGGGCGGCCAGTACACCTATCACGGGCCGGGGCAGCGGGTGGCCTATGTGATGCTCGACCTCAACCGGCGCAGACCGGACCTGCGCGCCTACGTTTCCGCCTTGGAAGCCTGGATCATCGCCACCCTCGGGGCCTTCAACGTGCGCGGCGAACGGCGCGAGGACCGCGTCGGCGTCTGGGTGCGCCGGCCCGAGAAAGGGGAGGGGGTGGAGGACAAGATCGCAGCGATCGGTATCCGCGTGCGGCGCTGGGTGAGTTTCCATGGCATCAGCCTCAATGTGGAGCCCGACCTGTCGCATTTCACCGGCATCGTCCCCTGCGGCATCAGCGGCCACGGCGTGACCAGCCTCGTCGATCTCGGCCAGATCGTCACCCTGCCCGAAGTGGACATGGCACTGCGTGCCTCGTTCGAAGCGATATTCGGAGAGACGCAAGACGGATAAGGACGTGTGCAATACGGACACAGGATCCGACACGGGATCGACGAGGGTTGCGAAATACTGCTTTTCGCCGATTCAATGCCCCGGCGATCCAGCAGAAATATTGAATTATAATTTGATTTATCGGATCTTCGCTGAAAAAATCAGGAGAGAACGACCGTCGGTGCCTGGGCCAACACAATAAAACTATTCTCAATCAAGCATCGATTCGCTCTGACTTGACGACGGACAATTGACAGGCCCGTGGTCGCGTTTGTAGCTCCTGACTGAGCGTGGTCAGGCAGAGCGGCGATCCGTCTCGCGTAGCGCCGCCCGGCTCCGGTATCGAGCGGTGGGCGATCCGTTCCACGCGGTCGTGACCGCACGGCTGTTCTGGTAGGCGCCCGCTCATGACGATCCGCACCGTTCTGTTCCGCCTGCATTGGCTGCTCGGCCTCACGGCCGGACTGGTCCTCGCCCTCGTTGGCGTGACCGGCGCGATGCTGAGTTATGAAGAAGCACTGACGGAATGGGCGAACGGCGACCGCGCCTTCGTCGCCGCGAGCGATGCGCCCCGCCTCTCGCCGGCCGCCCTCAAGGAAAGGGTCGAGACGCAGCGGCCAGGCCTCACGGTGAGTTCCCTGACTCTTTGGGCCGATCCGGAGAGAAGTCCGCGCATCCGCTTCGCTGGCGATGCCAAGCTGAGCGCGCGACCGCCGACACTCTATCTCGACCCCGTCGACGGCCGCGAACTCGGCGAGATGCGGCTGGAGGGCGCTTTCGCCACGATCCGCAAGCTGCATCGCTGGCTGCTCCTGCCGGGGGACGGCAAGGGCTGGGGCCGCAGCATCACCGGCATCTGCACCATCGCCCTGCTCCTATTCCTGGGAACGGGGCTCTACCTGCGCTGGCCCAGGATCCATTCCTGTAAAATCTGGCTGAAGCCCTCCCTCAGGCGGCCCGGTCGGCCGCGCTGGTGGTCGCTACACAGCATCGCCGGGACCTGGCTCATTCCGTTCTACGCCGCCATCGCCCTGACCGGGCTATGGTGGTCCTACGACACCTATCGAAACGCCGCGACCTGGCTGCTCACCGGCGAAACCCGAGCCGCGCGGGCGCCGCGCAGTCCGGGCGCACCCCCGCAGGTCCACGCGTCGGCCCTGGATATGGCCTGGGCGACCTTCAGCGCCGGGGAGGGGGCGGGCGCTCACATGGCTCTCATCGCACTCCCTGGGCCGGAACTGGCGACGATCCGCATCCGCTTCCTCGCCGCTCCCTCTGATCTGCCGAAGGCGCGCGACGAAGCGACGTTCGATCCCGTCACCGGCGCCCGCCTCTCTCAGACCCGATTCTCCGACAAGCCCTTGGGCCAGCAGATGGCCGAGAACATGCTGGAGGTGCATCGCGGGCGTTTCTTCGGCGGCATCGTCGCCTTCCTGTTCTTCACCGCGGCCCTGGCGATGCCGCTCTTCGCGGTCACCGGCCTGGTCCTCTACGTCCTGCGCCGCGGGGCCCGGCGCCGCAGATCGATGGCCGCGTCACCTGCCGGCGCAACGACGAGTCGTGCCTGAGCTGATGGCTGGTCCCGGCGCGGTGGCCTGCAGCGGATCTCTGCGTCCGTTTCACCGACACCGGGGTTCCGATTTCACAGGGCACAAAGAGGCATCGCTCAGGTCATATCCACGTCTGACAGATCCTGGCAGGCACTTGCACTTTAACGAGTTATTAACTGCGAGCTTCATATCCTCCCGCCATGTGAAGGGGTGGATATGCTCGAACATCGCAGGATGCGCACGGTCGAGAGCCCTCGCTCCATGGAGCCCATCGGGCGCTAAGTTGCCAAGGCGGCCACGCATATCGCTGCCGGCCGCTTCCAGAAAGCGCATCTCAATCTTCAACGCGCCCTGGAAATGGCACCCGCCGATGCGAGTGTGCATTACCAGTTCGGTCTCCTGACCTGTAAAGTCGATGCCCCGGGGCCGGCGATTCCGCACTTTGTAAACGCTCTCAGGGCAGCCCCCGAACGATCCGCCTATTGGTTCGCCCTCGCGGGTGCGCTTCTGGAGGTCGACCGGATCGGAGAAGCGCGTGCGCTGATGGAGCGTTTCCGGGATCGAGGCGTGTCCGACGAGGAATCGCGCGCCGCCCTCAAAGACGTCGTCGACCACGCATTCTCCCTCGCAAACGCCACCTACTTCGCCAGCCTCGGCGCACTCCTGATGACAATGGGGGATAACGGGGGGGCCGTCTGGGCGCTGGAGAAGTCGGTCGGCCTCGACCCGGATCTCGCCATCGCTCATTCGAACCTGTCCGGCGTACTCCAGAAAGTCTCCCGACATGGCCTGGCGATGAGCCATGCGCAGCAGGCCATCGCGCTCGATCCCGCCTGCGTCGGCGCTCACATCAATCTCGGCTGCAGCCAGAAAAGCCTCGGCCAACTGACCGACGCGATTCGGAGCTTCGACCGGGCGCTCGCTCTCCAGCCCCTCAACGTAATCGCCTATTCCAACCGGCTGTTCGCGAAGCTCTATGCCGAGGCCATTCCGGCCGCCGATTACGCCTCGGACGCCCGGATGTTCGGTACGCGCTTCGCCGATCCGCTCCTGCGGCTGCGCCCATTCGCCAAAGACCGGGATCCCGAGCGCCGGCTGCGGATCGGGCTCGTCTCCGGCGATCTCTGCACCCATGCCGTCGCCCGGTTCATCGAGCCTTTCCTGGAGCATCTGGACCGCTCCTCGATGGATGTCTACGCCTACATGACCCATGCTCATGAGGACGACGTATCGAGACGCCTGAGCACCATGTTGGACGGCTGGCGCAACATCTCCGGCCTGGACGACGACGCGGCGGCCGACCTCATCGAGGCGGACGCGATCGACGTTCTCGTCGATCTGTCGGGCCACAGTTCCGGCCACAGGCTGCTGCTCTTCGCTCGCAAGCCGGCACCCGTTCAGGTGACATGGATCGGCCATCCCGCAACGACGGGCCTGCGTGCCATCGACTACCGTCTGACCGACGCCGTGCACGACCTGCCCGGCGTGTCGGAGGATCTGCACACCGAGACAGTGTGGCGCTTGCCGGGTGTATCGGCGACGTATCAGGCGCGCGGCGACATTCCCGCGGTTCGGGGCCGTCCGCCTTTCGAGGATAACGGATACGTCACCTTCGGAGTCTTGAACCGCTTCGAGAAGATCAGCGACCTTGCCCTGGAGACATGGGCCGGCATCCTTCATACCCTTCCCGATGCGCGACTGTTCATGGTCTTCGCCGATGTCGGCGAGTCCGACATCCTGGCGCAGGTCGAGGAACGCCTCGCGAGAGCAGGGTTACCCCTCGATCGGATTCGCCTGCACCCGCGCGTCTCGACGGGCTACTTCGAGCTTTATCACCAGATCGACATCGCCCTCGATTCCTTCCCCTACAACGGCGGAACCACGAGCTGCGACACACTCTACATGGGGGTTCCCTTCGTTGCCCTGCAGGGCGCGAGCGCAGTCGAGCGCGCGGGGGTTGCTGTCCTGACGGCCGTTGGGCTCGAGGAATTGGCGGCCGAGACGCCGGAGGCATACGCGGCCTGCGCACTGTCCCTCGCGCGTGATCCAGATCGGTTGCGAGAGGTCCGATCGGGGCTGCGGGAACGCATGATCGCCAGCCCTCTCATGGATCACGCGCGCTTGGCCGCCGATGTCGGCGAGGCCTTTCGCACCATGTGGAGGCGTTGGGTCGATGCGAGTCGCGCTGCATAATTCCCCACCCGATCCCGACGGTGTCGCTGAGCCCGTTCCCCAGGACACGGGGAACGCTTCAGTGCTCGCGACCCTGCAACGGCTCGATCAGGAATTCGCCCGCATCCTCGACATACCCGCGGATACCTCCACCGCAGCGGAGGAGCTTGGGCAATGCGGTGACATCGGGACGGCGGCAGCCGAACCGATCTTCGTCACGCGACCATTCCTACCGCCGTTCGAGGAGTTCGAACCGCTCCTGCGGCGCATCTGGCAGACCCGGATTCTAACCAATGGCGGCCCCTTCCACCAGGAATTGGAGGCGCGCCTCCGCGGCCATCTCGGCGTCCCGCAGGTGGCCCTTTTCAACAATGCCACCACGGCACTGATGGTGGCGCTACGGTCGCTGGACTTATTGGGCGAAGTGATCACGACGCCCTACTCCTTCGTTGCCACGTCCCATGCAATGCACCGCACCGAGAATGCGACCGATGCCGAACCCTTTCGAATCCAGCCTGCGTGTCGCCGCCGAGGGCCTCGTCGCGCTGGTGGCGGCCTGCAACCGGCTACGCCTGCCGCGGACGCCGCACCCGTTCGTGGTCGGCGTGCACGCGCCGATGCGTGAGGAACTGACGCTGTGGGACCTGCCCGTGACCGGGGCGATCCCGGCTGGGCTCGACGGACGCTACTTCAAGATGGGCGCCAACCCTGCCAGTCCGACGCCGCGCGGCCACGACTGGTTTCTGGGCGACGGCATGGTGCACGGCTTGCGTATCGAGGGCGGCAAAGCCCTGTGGTACCGCAACCGCTGGATCGGCTCGCGAACGGCATCCGCGGCACTCGGCAGGCCCGCTGCGCCTGGACCACGCCGGGGCGATGATACCGTCAACACCAACGTCGTCGAGATCGGCGGCCGCGCCTTCGCCGTGGTCGAGGCCGGCAGCTTTCCCGTCGCTCTGTCCGACGATTTGGAAGTGCAACGCTACGATCGGTTCGACGGCACGCTCGCCGGCTCCTTCAGCGGGCACCCGCACCGCGACCCGGAGACCGGGGAGACACATGCCGTCGCCTATGACGGCCGCGTCTGGGACCGCGTGCGCCACGTCGTCCTCTCGCCCGCGGGCCGGGTCGTGCGCGACGTGTCGATCCCGGTCGAGCACGGCCCGTGCATCCACGATTGCGCGATCACGGCACGTTTCGTCGTCGTGCTGGACCTGCCGGTCACCTTCTCAATGCGGGCGGTGCTGGCCGGGCACCGCTTCCCTTTCCGTTGGAACCCTGCCCACCGCGCCCGCGTCGGCCTGCTTCCCCGGCACGGCACGGCCGCCGACATCACGTGGTGCGCGGTCGAGCCGTGCTTCGTCTTCCACGTCGCCAATGCCTACGACGACGCGGATGGGCGGGTGGTCCTCGACGTCGTCGCCTACGAGAGGGTGTTCGCCTCGGCCGGTGGCGGCCTCGATACGCCGGGCCGGCTGGAGCGCTGGACCGCCGACCCCGCGACGGGGCGGGTCGACCGGCGGGTGATCGACCCCGAGGCCCAGGAGTTCCCCCGGATCGACGAGCGCCGCTTCGGGCGGCCCCACCGCTACGTCTACACGGGCTCGGTCCCCGCCGACGGTAACACGCAACTCGTGGGCGCGACGCAGATCTACAAGCACGACCTTGAGACGGGGGAGCGGCGCGTGCACGAGTTCGGCGCCGACCGCGTCCCGGGGGAATTCGTGTTCGTGCCGGCGGGGCCGGAGGCCGGCGAGGACGAGGGGTGGCTCGTCGGGCTCGTCATCGACACGGCGAGCGACACGACGGACTTCACAATCCTCGACGCACGCGCGTTCGAGGCGCCGCCCGTCGCCACGGTCCGTCTCGGGCACCGGATCCCGCCGGGATTCCACGGAAACTGGTTTCCGAACCAGGGGGCCGAATGACGATCTCCAGTGACGCGGACGCCGACGCGCGCGTTCACGTGCCGCAGAACGTGCGGTAGTCCGCCCCGCCGCCCTCGGGCGCCTCGGCATAGCGAGCATGGGCAGGCTGGTCGTCGTAGGGCCGCGACAGCACCGCCAACAGCTCTTCGAACGGGCCGAAATCGCCTTGCTCGACCGCCGCCGCGATCATCGCCTCGACGTGGTGGTTGCGCGGGATGAAGGCCGGGTTGACGGCGCGCATCGATGAGGCCGTCGCCGCGGGGTTCCGTCCCCCCTCGGCCAACAGCTTCCGCCAGCCTACGGCCCAGGCGTCGTACTCGGTCGGGTCGACGAACAGGTCGCGCACCCCGGCATCCGCCTCCGGCCGCTCGGCCGCGTCGCACAGGCGGCGGAAGGTCAGGGTAAAATCGGCCCGGTTCTCCGTCATCCGCGCCAGCAAGTCGTCCGCGAGCGCGACGGCTCCGTCCCGTTCCGCGGACAGCCCGAGCTTGTGCGCAAGGCCATCGTGATACGCTTTCTCGAAGCGCGGGCCGAACCCGGCGAGCGCCGCCTCGGCCGCGGCGACCGCCGCCTCCTCGTCTTCGGCAAGAAGCGGCAGAAGAGCCTCGGCGAGACGGGTGAGGTTCCACAGGGCGATCCCGGGCTGCTGGCCGTAGGCGTAGCGCCCGTGCGCGTCGATCGAGCTGAAACTCGTGCGCGGATCGTAGGCGTCGAGGAAGGCGCAGGGACCATAGTCGATCGTCTCGCCGGCCACCGACATGTTGTCTGTGTTCATCACTCCGTGGACGAAGCCGACCAGCAGCCAGGCCGCCACGAGGTCGGCTTGGCGGGCCACGACGCCGTCTAGCAGCGCCCGGTAGGGATGCTTTGCAGACAATGCTTCTGGATAGTGCCGGGCGAGGGCGTGGTCGGCGAGCGCCCGCACCGCCTCTGCGTCGCCCCTGGCGGCGAAGTACTGGAAGGTGCCGACCCGGATATGGCTGGCCGCCACGCGGGCGAGCACCGCCCCGGGCAGCCGGGTCTCACGCACGACCAACTCGCCGGTGGCGACTGCCGCCAGCGCCCGTGTGGTCGGGATGCCGAGCGCGGCCATGGCCTCGCTCACGAGGTACTCGCGCAGCACCGGCCCGAGCGCCGCCCGGCCGTCGCCGCGGCGAGAGAACGGGGTCGGGCCCGCGCCCTTGAGCTGGATGTCGTGGCGCTGCCCGTCACGGTCGACGACCTCGCCGAGCAGAACGGCGCGCCCGTCACCGAGCTGCGGCACGAAGTTGCCGAACTGGTGCCCGGCGTAAGCCGTCGCGATCGGCTCGGCACCTTCAGGGACGCTGTTCCCCGCGAGCATCCCCACCCCGGCGGGGCCGGCGAGCCAATCCGGGTCCATGCCGAGGTTCGCCGCCAGCGCGCGGTTCAAACGGATCAGGCGCGGGCCTGCGACGGGTGTCGGGGCACGGCGGGCGAAGAAGCGGTCCGGCAAGCGGACGTAGCTGTTGTCGAATGGGATCGTAGTCATGGTCAGGAGTTATGGGCGACCACGCCGGCGGACAAGCACCTTCCGGGGACCGGTCGGCCATCCGGGTGATGTAGCGGGGTGAGCGCATACAAAACTACGTGCGCCGGTTTAGATGCAGCTTCGAAGGCCCGCCGTGTCGGGCACCACCGCCCCGCGCCCCCACCTTAGACGACGTGGTCGGGTTCGAGCGCGCAGTTCGCGTTCGCGCTGGTCTCGACCTGCAGGGTGGTGTGCCCGATCCCAAACTTCAGCTTCATCTCGTCGGCCGTCCGCATCAGGAAGTCGTCGCCGGGATGGCCTTCCGGGATGACGAGGTGGGCGGTCAGCGCTGTCTCGGTGGTGCTCATCGGCCAGATATGGAGGTCGTGCAGGCCGACGACCCCCGGCATGCCCCGGAGGTGTCCGTCCACAGCCACGGGGTCGATGCCGGGCGGAACGGCGGCGAGGGCCATCACGACGCTGTCGCGCAGGAGTCCCCAGGTGCTCCAGACGATGACGGCCACGATGGCGAGGCTGATGACCGGGTCGATCCATTCCCAGCCGGTGAACAGGATCGCGAGGCCGGCCAGGACCACGCCGGCCGACACGGCGGCGTCCGCGGCCATGTGCAGGAAGGCGCCCTTCAGGTTGATGTCGCCCTTGGCCCCGGCGACGAACAGCCAGGCCGTCACGCCGTTCACGATGATGCCGATGGTGGCGACCACCATCACGGTCGTTCCAGCCACCGGCACCGGCTGGCCGAACCTCTGGACCGCCTCCCACGCGATGGCGCCCGCAGCGACCAGCAGGAACACCCCGTTGAACAGGGCGGCGAGGATCGAGGAGCCCTTCAGCCCGTAGGTATAGCGCGAGGTCGGGGCACGCTTCACCAGTACGCTGGCGCTCCATGCGACCAGCAGGCCGAGTACGTCCGACAGATTGTGTCCGGCATCCGCCAGCAGCGCCACCGAGTTGGCGAGCACGCCGTAGGTGGCCTCGACGGCGACGAAGCCCATGTTGAGGGCGATGCCGATTGCGAACGCCTTACCGAAATTTGCGGGTGCGTGCGTGTGGCCGGATCCATGAGCATGCTCAGCGTGGCTGTGACCCGCATGTGCATCGTGATCGAGCGCATTCTGACCATGGCCGGCATTTTCATCGTGCGAGGTCATCATAGTCCCGTTCCGTTCTTCGTTACTTAGTAGCTGGTTCCGGGCATATGGCGACGGTCGATGCGGCGCCTTCCCCTGAGGCCAAATCGAACCTACAATCTCTAGTGACTAGAGGTGCAAGCCAAAAGATTTCGGCCATTCTCATGAGAGAATTGTCACCTCGGTACACCTGAAACGTGCTGACTATTTGCTGTCACGAGCCGGTAGGGCTGATGCCTAGACCGAACGCCCGTCTCAAACTTGAGCTCGACATTAGGACTATAATCTTATAATATGATGGTCGCTGCGGGCCTTTTCGCAGCCGAATGGATGCCCCCGATGACCCTGCCGTTGCACCGCTTACCGACACCCGAGCCTTAACCGGCAGCAGGTGGGTGCATCCTCCCCCTCACGCTCAACGCAAGGCGGCCTCCGGGCCGCCTTCGTCGTTTCTGGAGCCCTTTGATGACCCAAACATCGCAATCAGCACAGCCGCCACCATACCGCACGGCCTGATCCTGTTCGGCCGCGACGAACGACAGCGCCCCCACTCCTCGCGCTTTGCCGCTGGCGAGAGGGCCGAGGCCGAGCGTGCCGCTGGGCTGATGGGCATGCACGTGATCGAGATCAGCGACGATACCCAACACAGCCTTGCCGCCGGCTTACCGAAAGGACGCTTGTTCGGGAGCGGCAAAGCCTTCGTGCCGTTCGTCAAAGCCGAGGTGTTTGACCGGCTCGTCGCGGCGGCCGGCCTGCCCGACGTTGCCGTGCCCATTAGGGCTTCAGGCAAGGCCGCCAGCGCCCCTCCGGCGTCAAGGGGCCGGGCAAGTGGCGACGCAGGCGCAGGAGGCCCTGGCGGCCGTTTCAAGGCACCCGTCGATTGGCCTGAGATCGAACGCGGTTGCCTTGTGCTCGCCTGCGCTGGGTCCCAGGAGAGCTGGTTCGAGGCAATCATCATGTACACCACGGCCGACGACGCCTTCGAGCTTCAGTGGCGCGACTGGCCGGACGATGGGCTGATCACCCGGCACCGCAGCGAGCTTGGTTTGCTGCCGCCCGGCGCGGTGCAGAGCGCAAAGCCAGGGGCATGAGCCGCCCGGCCCCCATCAGCGTCGAGGCGGATCCCGCCTCGACCACCCACACCAACCGGGTGCGTCCCATCAACGATGCCTTCCGCCGGAGCTTTGCCGGCGGCCATGTGATGCTGTCGCGCGGGATTGCCAGCCTGCCAGAGGAACAGCGTCGCGAAGCCGAGGCGACGGTGCAAGCGTTCGAAGCCTTCAGCGTCGCCGACGACCCGTATAACGAGCACGATTTCGGCGCTTTCGACCTCGCTGGGCCGCGTTGCTTCTGGAAGATCGATACCTACGACCGCTCCATGGTCGGGCATTCGACCAACCCGGCTGACCCTGCAGCCGGTGCCGTGCCCGCTTCAATTGGCGCTGCCCCCTCAGGCCCTGTGCTGGCTCAACCCCTCGCGCAGCCACAGCGTGACGTGATCGCCGAGATCGAGGGGCTGGCGCAGCTTCGCGCCAACGGTAGCCTGTCGGAAGCCGAGTTCGAAGTGATGAAGGCGCAGGCCCTGTCGCAGGCGCGCGGCGCGTGAACGACGACACAGCCTGGGTGTTGGTCGCGGTCACCGTTTGCATCGCGATCTACGGCCTGCCGTCGATCATCGCCCTCCACCGACGCCATCCCAACCGCTGGGTCATCCTGGCGGTCAACGCCCTGTTCGGTGGAACGCTCGTCGGGTGGGTCGTGGCGTTGGTCTGGGCGCTGCACGCGGTGCATCGGCCGGACATGCCGGACGCCTCGCAGGGCGGTGAGTCGGGGCTGAACCTGTTCGTCAACGACACCCGGCGGGTCGCCCTCGTGGCAGCCCCTCACAGGGATAGTGGCGGACACGAACGGCCCGCCCTTTCGCCGGCCGATGCAGTGCGGGAACTCGAACGCCTCGGCGATCTCCGCACCGCCGGTCACATCGATGACACTGAACACCGGATGCTCAAAGCCATGATCTTTCGAAAGATGTAGGGCGAATGGCTCTTATCGACCCAACATTGCCGAACAGGCCGATTTGCGACATTCCCGGAAGCGGACGTTCGCTGGTTGAACGTTCCGGAGTTTCCCTCGCGGCGGCGAGACGACAGAGACGGCGCGACGACCAGCTATGGGGGCGTTCCAGGGCGATGACGATCGTCAGGACTTGAGGTGTCGGAACATGTTGGCGCGGGCCTCGTCGTCCATTTCTGACTTGAAGGCGAAGCGGTCCTTGAGACCGACCGCACGCACCGCAGCCGGGCGAGCGGCGATCTCATCGTGGTGGCGCTTGAGGTGGGGCAACTCCGCCCAGGCCGTTTCGCCGAGAACGAAGGGGATCATTCGGGCCCATCCCCAGGCACTCATATCTGCGATGGTATACTCGTCGCCCACGAGATAGCGGCGCTGCGCGAGGTGTGCGTTTAGCACGTCGTAGTGACGGCGTGCCTCGAAGCTGTAACGCGCCTGGGCATAGGGCACCTGCTCCGGGGCGAAGTGCCGGAAATGGACCGCTTGGCCGGAGAACGGCCCGACGCCCGTCGCGACGAACATCAGCCAGGACAGGAGCGGAGCTCGGTCGCTACCCAAGGGCGGCAGGAATCGTCCGGTCTTCTCGGCGAGGTAGAGAAGTATAGCATTGCTGTCGAAGATCACGTCCGCGTCGTCGACGAGGACCGGCACCTTGCCGTTCGGATTGAGGGCCAGGAAATCAGGCGCGAACTGGTCACCCTTGCGGGTGTCGATCGGGATGGGCTCGTAGGGCAGTCCGAGCTCCTCCAGCAGCAGCGCGACCTTCGTCGGGTTCGGAGAGCCATTGAAAAAGAATTTCAGCATTTCAAAACCTCATGCCGTTCCGGGAGCCAGTGGCCGCCAAACCGCTCGGCAACACCCGTTTAGCTGCGGTCCACATGTCGTCAATCGATGGATGTCGGGCGATTCACGTTCAGACTCACTACAGCCCGGAAAACCAGTTGTAGCCCTGATCTTCCCAGTAACCGCCCGGATAATCGTTCGTCACCGTAATCGCCATGATGTGCTTCGGGTTCTTGAACCCGAGCTTCGTCGGGATGCGCAGCTTCACTGGGAAGCCGTATTTCGGTGGCAGGGGCGCGCCGGCGTAGTCGAGCGCCAGGATCGTCTGGGGGTGAAGCGCGCTCGGCATGTCGATGCTTGTCCAGTAGTCGTCGCCGCAGGCGAAGCGGACGTAACGTGCGGTCGTGTCGGCCCCGATCCGTTCGAGGAAGGTGCGGAACGGGACCCCAGACCATTGCCCGATGGCGCTCCAGCCCTCCACGCAGACGTGGCGGGTGATCTGCGCTTCCTGCGGCAGGGTCCTCAGCCGGTCGAGCGTCCACGGTGTCTTGTCGGAGACGAGACCGGCGAGTTCGAGCTTCCAGGTCGAACCGTCGATCACCCGGATCTTGCTCGCCGGATAATAGGCGTTGAAGGGAAAGTCCGGGGTGATGTCCGCGACATCGAAGGTCGGGGCAAGACGCGTGCTTCCGAATAGGGCGCCCTGAACGCGATCGTTCAGCCGCGAGATGCCACCGAGGATGCTCTCCACCTGCGGGTTGTCCGAGAGGTCGCACCCGCCGAGTGCGAGGCTTCCCGCCGCGACGAGGCCGCCGCGGAGGAACAGGCGTCGGTCGGCCCGAATAAGGTGAGTCTCGGGAATCGTGATATCCGGACGTGGACGGCGGAGAAGGCGATCGAGGGGCTTCATGGCTTCACCACGTGGTTGCGGCCGAGATGGAGCTCACGGCCGATGATCATCGTCGGAAGCGTCTTCGGAACCAGGAGCACCAGGGCGAGGTGCACCGCCACGAAGCCAGCGATGCCGGTCATGGCGAGGAAATGGACGATCCGGGCCGTGTCGTAGCCGCCCAGCAGCGCTGTCAGTGGCGCGAACTGGACCGGCTTCCAGATCGCGAGACCGGAGAGCACGATGACGATCCCGATGAGCAGGACCGCGACGTAAAGGAGTCGCTGCACGGCGTTGTAGACGCCCGGGTCGTGGGGGAGCCGGAATTTCAGGGCCGCGACGAAGTCATGCGCGATCTCGCGCGGCCGCAGGGGCATGAGGCGCCGGCGCAGGTGGCCCGAGGCGAGACCATAGGTCAGGTAGACGAGGCCGTTGGCGACGAGGAGCCACATTCCGGCGAAGTGCCATTGCAGGGCCCCGCCGAGCCAACCGCCGAGGGTGATGGCCTTCGGGAACGCCCAGTCGCCGAAGATCGGTGAAGCGTTGTAGATGCGCCATCCGCTGGTGATCATGATCAGCATGGCCAGAGCGTTCACCCAATGGGTGATCCGGACGACGAGGGGGTGGATCGGGCGCTCGGCCCGTGGCGAAGGGGGATGCATCGGGACCGTCCTGAAGGGTTGCTGGCTTGCGGAGCGTTGGACCCGAAAAGCGGGATCGTTTCAGGCGGGCTCGAAGCGCAGCGCGATGCCGTTCATGCAGTAGCGCTGCCCCGTGGGCTTCGGTCCGTCGTCGAAGACGTGGCCGAGATGGCCGCCGCAGCGGCGGCAATGCACCTCCGTCCGGCTCATCCCCAGGCTGGAATCCGTCGTCGTGCCCACGGCCTCCACGAGGGGGGCGGTGAAGCTCGGCCAGCCGGTTCCGCTCTCGAACTTCGCGCTGGAGGCGAAGAGCGGCTGGTCGCAACCGGCGCAGACGAAACGACCGGCGCGCTTCTCGGCGTTGAGCGGGCTCGAGCCGGCGCGTTCGGTACCGTGCTGGCGCAGAACCGCGTAGCCGGCGGACCCGAGCTGGGCCCGCCAGGCGGCCTCGCTCTTCACGACGGCGAAGGTTCCGGCCAGGGCCCCTCCGGCGGCGCGAAGGAATGTCAGGATGCCGAGCGCCGAGACGCCGGCCGTGAGGATCTGTCTGCGGTCCATGATGCCGAGTTCCATGATGGCGAGTTCCTTGCCGAGGCCCTGGACTGTCATTCGCCTTGTGGATCGAGCAGGTTACAGGTCGGCCTCGCGGTGCCGGCCTCGCGACCCTGCGGTTCTGTCGAGAAGGCGCCCGCCGAAGAGACCGTTCAGGCCGACGACCATGAGGACGGCGACGAGGTGAACCAACAGGTCCGTCGCGGTGGCGTCGTGCGGATGAAACGGCACCAGCAATGCCGCGGCAGCCGCTGCTGCGGCGAGTCCCCCGAGGGCCGCCGTTAGATTGGGGCGTAACGGACAGGCCCGCCGCAGCATTAGCACCAGCAGGACGGATAGCGGCAGCGAGACCCCCATCAGGAACACGAAGCAGCCTCGCATCTCCTCCGGCTCGGCGAGGTTGGCGGCCGGCGCGAGCCAACCGCGAAGGCAGCCGAGCCCACTGGCGCCGAGCCAGAGAACGAGCGGGGGAAGCGGGAGCCATGACCAGGCCGCGCTTCGGCCGGGCACGCTGCTCTGGAAGGCGGCAAGGGCGGCCGCGATAGCCGTGAGGATCGCGCCGACGGCCGCCCAGTGCAGGTCCGGCACGGCGAGGCGCGCCCGCAATCCCGAAAGGTCGGACATCGGCACGAGGAGGAGCCCCACCGTGAGCACCGCACCGGACCAGATGAGGGTCCGGCGCCCCGGGCTCGGGAGCCGGCGGACCGGCGTGAGCGATTGAGCCAGATCCTCGACGAGGTCGTGGGTGGACGGGACTTGAGTGGATCGGTCATGGGTGGCCGGATCAGGCATCCGTGCCCTCCTTACGGGATGAGAGAGAGACGCGGAGGGCCTTCAGACCGCGATGGAAGTTGACCTTGAGCGCACCCTTGGTCCGCCCTGTGAGCGTTGATGTCTCGTCGAGGGACAATTCGCGTAGGGCGATGTGCTCGATCGCCTCCCGCTGTCCTTCGGGGAGATGCGCGACGGCCGTAGCGAGGATCGCTGCGCGCTCGCGACGCTCCAGGTCGTCACCCGGCATGGGACCGGCGTCGGCACGCGCCTCATAGGCGAGCGGCTCATGCACTTCCTTCGGACGACGCCCCTTGCGGCGCAACGCGTCGACCGCCCGCCGCTGTGTAATGGCGCGCAACCACGGCAGGAACGGGCGGGCCGGATCGTAGGTCGCCCGTGCCTGATGGAGGGTAAGCAGGGTGTCCTGCACAACGTCGTCGAGAGCTGCGCCCTGAACCCCCTTTGCCCGTGCCATCGCGGAGATCACCGGCACGCAATCGCGCAGGAGCGCCCGGTAAGCGGCGGCATCGCCGACCTGCGCCGCCTGCATCGCGGCGGACAGGGACGCCTCGCCGGACAATGCCGCTGATTGAACAGGCATGGGAGCAGGGATTCCGGACGCTGCGGGGAGAGCCGGCGAGAAACCCGGCATGAGGAACGGGCGGCCCGGAAGGCCGACCCGCGCCGTCCGCATGAGGCCGAACTTACTTCTTCATGGAGTCCTTGGCCATGCTGTCCTTGGCCATGCTGTCCTTGGCCATGGAATCCTTGCTCATCCCGTCCTTCTTCATGCCGTCCTTGGCCATGCTGTCCTTGGCCATGCTGTCCTTGGCCATGCTGTCCTTGGCCATGCTGTCCTTGGCCATGCTGTCCTTGGCCATGGAATCGACGGCATAAGCCGGGGCCCCGGAGACGGCGGTGGCGAGGACGAGAGCAGCGGCGACGCGGAAGAGAATGCTCATGTGAGGTTATCCTTCTGGGATGTACCGAACATCTTGGCGGTACTGGACTGTGTTTCGGCGGAGCGCCGACGACGGTTACAGGTCAGGGCGAAAATTCCGTCGTTGTCTTGTTTGCGTTCGCGCGCTCCGCCCGCACGATGGCAGCCCGCATCGTTGCCGGCGTCAGCAATTCCGGCAGGGCTTCTCCGCGCGGTAGACCGGGCCCGTAGACGGCCACGAGCGGAATCCCGAAACGTCCGAAGTGGCGCAGGAAAGCGAGGATGGCCGGGTCGGCCTGGGTCCAGTCCGCCCGCATCGCGACCGTGTCCGGCGCCGACAGGCGCGCACGGTTCTCCGCGCGATCGAGGGTGGTGACATCGTTGAGCCGGCAGGTCAGGCACCAGGACGCCGTCACGTCCACGACGACGACCTTGCCCTCCGCCACCAGGGCCGGGATCGCCTCGGGGGCGAAGGCGCGCCAGGGTCCACCCTCCATCCGAGCCACCGGGGAGGGTCCGAAGCCGGACGGCCACACCGTGACGGGGACGAGCGTGAGGACGAGGGCCGCCGTGACCAGGCTTCGGCGACGATCGGGAACGCGCGGCGGTCGGCTCAGGGCGAGCCAGCCGAGGAGAAGGGTCAGGATACCCGCCAACCCCATCGCCCGAGGAATGCCGGCCAATTCGGCGAAGACCGTCATGAGCCACGCGGCCGTTCCGAGGAGAAGCAGGCCGAACCCGCTCCGAAGCCGGATCATCCAAAAGCCCGGTCGCGGCAGCAGGCGCGTCCAACCCGGTTTTAGCGCGAGGAGCGCGAAGGGGAGCGCCATTCCGAGGCCGAGCGTCGTGAAGACCAGCAGGATATCGACATGTCCCCGGGTCAGCGCGAAGCCCACCGCGCTTCCGACGAACGGGGCCGAGCAGGGCGTGGCCAGCAGGGTGGCGAAGGCGCCGGTGAGGAAGGCCTCCGACAGGCAGCCGGACCCGCGCAGCGATCCAAGCGCGGCGATCGGACGGGGTAGCCCGATGGTGACCCATTCGAACAGGCTCGCGGCGAACAGCACCGTGAGCAGGGCCATGCCGGCGAGAAACCACGGCGCCTGGAACTGGATGCCCCAGCCGATACTGGCGCCCGAGGCCTTCAGGACGATCAGAACCAGGGCGATGGCGAGGAAGGACGCGACGATGCCCGCCGCCGTGGCGAGGAGTTCGGCCCGGACGCCTCGCTGATCCGCTCCGGCTGCCCGCGTCAACGCGAAGACCTTCAGGGACAGGACCGGCAGGACGCAAGGCATCGCATTGAGGACGAGGCCTCCGATCAGGGCCGTCGCCAAGATGGCGAGCCACCCACCCCAGCCGATGCCATCCATGGGCGAAACCGTGAATTCGGCGCTGCGCAGGCCATCGACCAGGGTGACGCGGAGATCGGTATCCGCGACGTCCGGCGACAGATTCAGGGTGAGCCGGGCCGTGTGCCCACCGTCGGACAGGGCAACCGCCGGAGGGGTGGTCACGGCCCCCTTCGGACCCTCGACGAACACGTCCGGCGCCATGAAGGCGCTGCCTTCGCTGGTCACCCGCAGGACCAGGCGCCGATCGTCCGGCGGTCCCTCGCGGGCCTGCCCGACGACGGCGAAACCCGCAGCCTCCGGGGGGCCAGGGATGCGCGCGTGCGCGGCATCGATCAATCCCGCCTCCGCCGAGGGCCGATCCGTTCCCGCGGGTAGCGCGAGGTCGAGGGTCGCACGATAGGGCACGCAGACCTCGCCGCAGACCGCGTGCACGAGGCGCAGGTGAAGGTGCGCGGCCCCGTCGCCGCGCCGTGCGAACTGGAGGGGCAGGACGGTCCCAGATTCGTACACGAACGTCTGGAGGTCGCCGACGGAGAGGCGGCGCGGCGCGGGCCAGGCGATGGAGTTGAGCACGCCCCCCTCCGATCCGCTCCCGTCGAAGGTCGGGGCGAGGCCGGCATCGCCCGGGCTACGCCATGCCCCGTGCCAGCCGTCACCGAACCGAAACTCGAGGGCCGCCTCGACGGGCGATCCACGGCTCGCGGCGTCCGTGGCCGTCACGAGCCGCACCGCCGCCCTATCGTCGCCGATCCACGCGGTTGACGCCGCACGCACCGGGAAAGCTCCGAGAAGGAAGAGGGCGAGGCACGCGAGCAGCCTTCGCCGAACGGGGTCGCGCAGGACCATCGTCAGGCGCTCGCGCGGAGCAAGCGCCGGCCGAAACCGGCACCGGCCCCCGAGAGCAGCGCCACCGCGAGCGCGTGCAGGGCGAGATCGTTCAGTGCCATGGCGAAGGGGTGGAACAGGCCCAGGATCGACGCCGCGGCGGAGGCCGCCGCGAGACCCGCGAGGCCGCCGCTCAGGGATGGATGGAGGGCGTAGCCGCCCTTCAGGATCGCGGCGAGGAGCAGCGCGAAGGGAACGCCGAGCCCCAGGATGAAACCAACGCAGGCGCAGGCTTCCGACAGGGAGATCGGCGCTCCGTGCTCCGCGCCTGAGACACTCGCCCCGATCCAGAGCGCGAGGCTCGGCGCGGGCAGAATGGCCCAGCGCGGATCACGGTCGGGCAGTGTCGCGAGGATCGCGGCGGCCGCCGCCGTCACGGCGGTGGCGATCGATCCGATGGCCGCCAGAACGAGGTCCGGGTCTGCGGCGTGGCGCGAAAGCGCGCCCCGCAGGTCGGCGACCGCCGCGAGGCCGGCGCCCGGGAAGGCGACGACGAGGAGCCAGCCGAGCACGCGCCGGAGCGGTGAGCCCAGAGGCCGTACCGGGACGAGCCCTCCGGCCAGCCTGTCGATCAAGCGCGTATGCGGCGAGCCGGCGGGCATTGGCGCCTCGTCCCGAAAGGCCATCGCTTAAGCGCCCGGCACAAGGCGTGCGGCTCCGAGGATGCGGCCGTCCGATTGCTGGACGATCACGGCAGCATCCTGCCCGGCCGGCAGCGCCTCGCTGAACTCCAGTGGCTCGCCCGACCAAGTGCCGAGGGTGCGCAGCGAGCGCACGACGTTGGCCTGCACGAGGGTGCGTCCGCTGTTCTCGCCCCGTGCCACGGGGGTGCGTAGGGACCGGTCGAAGCCGACGAGGAACACCTTGGCGCTACCCTTACCGGCCCCAACCGTCACGGCAATGCGGCCGGTCCGGCGCACGATCGCGATCTTGGTTTCGGCGTCCATCTCGGCCCGGGCTGCCGCGACCGCCGAGGTAGCCTCCGTGCGGCGCGAACCCACAACGCTCCTGCGTCCGTCGATCACGAGCTGCGGCGTGAAGTTTCCCTCGCCGAGAAGCGCCGCATAGGTCGCCTGCCTCTCGGTCGCGCCCTCAAAGGACGCGGTGTCCTTCCAGCCGAGATCGTCCCAGTAAGTGACGTGGAATCCCAGCGCCAAGAGGTCGTCGCGGCCAGCGAGCTCGCCGAGCAGCGCTTCCGCCGGCGGGCAGGACGAGCACCCTTGCGACGTGAACAGTTCCACCACCACGGGCCGGGCCAGCGCAGGGCCGGACACGAGCAGGACCGGTCCCAGCGCGAGGAGAAAAGGAATGAGGCGGGACGACATGGCGTGCTCCGGGACGATGCGGGATACAAGTCATTCGTCGGAGGCGAAGCCTGGTTACAGGCCCTTTATGACGAGGGAAATCTTAGACCCATCGTCCGTCCACTTCCCCAAGTCACGCTTTGTGTCTCATCGCTCCTCGGCCGCGACGAGCCTCGCTCACGGCAGGGACATCACTTCGAAGAACAAGAAAATTTCCCTCTTCAAGGCGGCCAGGATGAAATCATTCTCCCCAGCAAGGCTTGCCTGAAACTTCTCCGTACCTCCGGCCGTAACGATCGACGACCCCGCATGACGGGGCCGACAATCGGAGTTACGCATGACACGCATGTTCAAGGTCGCAAGCCTCACCGTCGCCATGGCACTCACCGGCGCCGGTGCATTCGGCACGGCGGCCCAGGCGGCGGAAGAGAAGACGGTGATGGTCGGTGGCGCGCCGATGTACCCGTCGAAGACCATCGTCGAGAACGCGGTCAACTCGAAGGACCACACCACCCTCGTCGCCGCGGTCAAGGCCGCCGGTCTCGTCGAGACGCTCTCGGGCAAGGGTCCGTTCACGGTGTTCGCGCCCACGAACGCCGCCTTCGCCAAGCTGCCGGCCGGCACGGTCGATACGCTGGTGAAGCCCGAGAACAAGGCGACGCTCACCAAGATCCTGACCTACCACGTGGTGGCCGGCACCATGACGGCGGCCGATCTCCAGAAGGCGATCAAGGCCGGCGGTGGCAAGGCCATGCTGAAGACGGTCGAGGGTGGCAGCCTCACCGCCGAGGAGAAGGGCGGCAAGATCGAACTCGTCGATGGCAAGGGCGGCATGTCGACCGTCACGATCGCCGACGTGATGCAGTCGAACGGCGTCATCCACGTGGTCGATACCGTCCTGATGCCGAAGTAAATTTCGCGTTTCACCGCCTTTCGAGGCTGTCCGGATCTCGTCCGGGCAGCTTTTTTGTGTCGATCGCGTGAATTCCAGTAATGCGGAACGAGGTGCTCCGACCGAAAGATTCATGGTGGCCGCGTAACCGAGTCGGGTAACGTGGCGAAACCCAATGGCGGCCGCTCGCCAAAAATCTTGCCCCGCGGAAGATCTCGAAGGCGAAAGGATGCTCGGCGATGCCTGCGCGCCACGCCCTAACGGACGTCGAAGCCGGGCCGGGCTCGCCTACATGCCCGCAGACGGGTCAGGCCGAGGCGAGCGTGTCGGTTCCTTTTCGCTACGCCGACGTGCCACGTTTCACACGATTTTCCGACGTCCTCGACGAAACCCGTTACGTCCCGGTGCCGGACACATGGTGGATCGCCCTGTGCGACGTGGTGATGTCGACCCGGGCCATCGAGGATGGGCGCTATCGATCGGTCAACATCGCCGGCGCCGCCCTGATCACGGCCGTGAAGAACGCCCTTCCAGGCGCCGACTTGCCGTTCGTCTTCGGCGGTGACGGTGCGACCCTTCTCGTCCCACCCGAACATCGCGACACGGTCGAGGCGGTGCTGGCCGAGACGGTGACGTGGGTGCGCGAGGCCCTCGGGCTCGATCTGCGGGCCGCGCTGATCCCGGTCGCGGCGGTGCGCGAGGCTGGCCGGGACCTGCGTGTCGCGCGCTACGCGGCCTCCGCCCATGTCGACTACGCGATGTTCTCGGGCGGCGGCCTCGCCTACGCGGATGCCGCGATGAAGCGCGGGCTCCACGCGATCCCGGCGGCTCCGGCCGGTGCGAAGCCTGATCTCACCGGCCTGTCCTGCCGGTTCGAGGCCGTGCCCGCGCGGGATGGGCTGGTCCTGTCCCTGATCGTCGTGCCCGGAGAGGGCGCGGATCGAGAAGCCGTCCTTGCCACCCTCGGCGCCATCCTGGCCGAGGTCGATGCGAGCCCCGGCATGGGGCGCCCTCTGCCGGAATCGGGACCACCGATGCGACCGCCCTGGTCAGGCCTCGTCGCTGACGCGCGGGCGGAAGGGACGCTGGCGGGCTCGAGGGTCTTACGCGTGGCGGCGATGTTCCTGACGCGCGGCGCCGCCTTCGCGCTGTTCAGTCTCGGCCTGCCGTTCGGACGCTTCTCGCCACGTCGCTATCGACGGCGGCTCGCCGCCAATGCCGATTTCCGGAAATACGACGACGGGCTCCGCCTCACCGTGGCCTGTCCCGTCGCCACGGCGGATCGGATCGAGACCCGTCTCGCCCTCGCGCAAGAGGCGGGGTTGGTGCGCTACGGCGTCCACCGACAGGATGCCGCCGTCGTGACCTGTGTCAGCCCCTCGGTCCTGCACGACGACCACGTCCATTTCGTCGATGGTGCCGATGGCGGTTACGCGCGGGCGGCCGCCATGCTCAAGCGACGGCCATGACGGGACCGGAAATTCCGTTCCTTGGCGGATTGGACGTCGAGGCCGTTGCCGCGGTGCGCGCGCGCATGGTCCCGGTCTCGGTGGCCGGAGGCAGCACGCTGTTCGCGCAGGGCGAGGCCGGGGATGCTCTCTACACCTTGGTCTCCGGTGCCATCGGGATTTCCGCCGATGCCACCATGGGCTCGCCGCGCCGGATCGCTCGCCTGCGTCCGCCCGAAAGTTTCGGCGAGATGGCGCTGCTGTCGCCGGCCCCTCGATCGGCGACGGCCACGGCCCTTCGCGATTCGTGTCTGCTGCGGCTGACGCGGGCGGATTTCGAGGAGGTGGTCGAGCACCATCCCCGGATGCTGCTCTACTTCGCGCGGCTGCTCACGGAACGGATGCGCGCCGCCCAGACGGGGGCGGCGGTCCGCCACGCACCGCGCAGTATCGCCATACTCGCCGTGACCGAGGGGCTCGACGCCGCGGCCTTCGGGCTGGCCCTGGCCGGTGCCTTCGACGACACGAGGACCGGGACCACGGGATGCCTCACCCGCTGGCCGGATGGGGCCGACGAGGCATGGTTCCACGACTATGAAAGCCGTCACGCCCGCACGATCTTCGTGGCCCACGAGGTCGGCTGTCCGTGGTGCCGCCTGTGCCTGCGCCACGCGGACCATGTCCTGCTGCTGGCCGAGCCCGGCCGGCCACCGCGACACGGGGCCGCCGCCTGGCTCGGGAGCCTCAGATCGGACTGGATCCGGATGGATCTCGCCGTCCCGCAGACGGCAGACGCAATCCTGCCCCGTGCGCTTCACCCGGACGTCGCCGCGTTGCCTGCGGCTCTCCGCATTCCGGTGCGGGCAGGCAACGCGGACGATCTCCGCCGGCTCGCGCGTCTCGCGAGCGGCACGGCGCGCGGCCTCGTCCTCGGC
>NZ_VRVC01000038.1:0-37742 GCF_008040005.1 Methylobacterium sp. WL19 | reverse complement strand
TCCCAGATCCCCTCCCTTCAGGATTTCCGCCGCGTCGTCATCAAGGTCGGCTCGGCGTTGCTCGTCGACCGCGCGCGCGGACGCCTGCGCCATGCCTGGCTCGCGGCGCTCGCCGAGGACATTGCCGATCTGCATGCGCGGGGCGTCGACGTTCTCGTCGTCTCGTCGGGGGCCATCGCCCTGGGGCGGACGGTGCTCGGCTACGCGCCCGGCACGCTCCGGCTGGAGGAAAGCCAGGCCGCCGCCGCCGTGGGGCAGATCGCGCTCGCGCGCTACTGGGCCGAGGCGCTCGGCCATCACGGCATCGCGGCGGGCCAGATCCTGGTGACGCCGCAGGACACCGAGGAGCGCCGCCGCTACCTCAATGCCCGCGCCACCGTGCTGAAGCTCCTCGAAGTCCGTGCCGTGCCGGTGGTCAACGAGAACGACACGGTGGCCACCAGCGAGATCCGCTACGGCGACAACGACCGTCTCGCCGCCCGCGTCGCCACCATGATCGGGGCCGACGTCCTGGTGCTGTTCTCCGATATCGACGGCCTCTACACGGCGCCCCCCGCCAGTGACCCGAACGCGCGTCATCTGCCCCTCATCGAGCGGATCACGCCCGAGATCGAGGCCATGGCGGGCGGGCCGGCCTCGGAACTGTCGCGGGGCGGCATGCGCACCAAGGTCGAGGCGGGTAAGATCGCCGCGAGCGGCGGCACCCACATGATCATCGCCGACGGGCGCGAGAAGAACCCCCTGCGCACCATCCTGCAGGGGGGGCGCTGCACCTGGTTCCTGTCCGGCTCGAACCCCGTCGCCGCGCGCAAGGCCTGGATCGCCGGCTCGCTCGAGCCGCGCGGTATCCTCGTGGTCGATGCCGGGGCGGCCCGCGCCCTGCAGGGCGGCGCGAGTTTGCTGCCGGTCGGCGTCACCGGATTGTCGGGAAACTTCGGGCGGGGGGATGCTGTGATCATCCGGGACGTGCAGGGCCGCACCCTGGGGCGCGGCCTCGTGGCTTATGACAGTGCACAGGCGGCTCAGATCATCGGTCGCCCGAGTCGGGAGATTGCGGAATTGCTTACTCATCCCGGTCGCGCTGAAATGGTGCATCGCGATGACCTCGCAATGGTGGGAGAATAGGCTCGACTATTATGCAATGTGCTTGTTTTGCCGCCTCGACGCATGGCATGAGGGCACAATCGATATGCCGCCATCGCCTTGAACGGTGAGCTGCGAGGAAACAGACCGTGCCCGTTCTGAACCTGAGATCCGATTTCGCCGCCGCCCCCGATCTCACCGAGCAGATGCAGGAGATCGGCCACCGCGCCCGCGCGGCCGCCCGCAAGATCGCCCAGGCCTCGGCCCAGGCGAAGGATGTCGCCCTGCGCCAGGTGGCCGAGTGCCTAAGGGCGAGCCGGGAGGCGATCCTGGCCGAGAACGCCCGCGACGTCGCCGCCGCCAAGGCGAGCGCACAGACCCAGGCGCTGATCGACCGCCTCACCCTCGACGAGGGCCGGCTCGCCGCCATGGCCGATGCGGTGGCCAAGATCGGCGCGCTGCCCGACCCCGTCGGTCGCCAACTCGCGGCGTTCGAGCGCCCGAACGGGCTGCTGATCGAGCGGATCGCCGTGCCGCTCGGCGTCGTCGGCGTCATCTTCGAGAGCCGTCCCAACGTCACCGCCGATGCGGGGGCCCTGTGCCTCAAGGCCGGCAATGCCGCTATCCTGCGCGCCGGGTCGGACAGCCACCGCACCGCCATGGCCATCGCGCGTGCCATGCGCGAAGGGCTGGAAGCCGCCGGCCTGCCGGCGGATGCCGTGCAGATCGTCCCCACCCGTGACCGCGCGGCGGTGGGCGCCATGCTGTCGGGCCTCGACGGCTGCATCGACGTCATCGTGCCCCGTGGCGGGCGCGGCCTCGTGGAGCGGGTCCAGTCCGAGGCCAAGGTCCCGGTCTTCGCCCATCTCGACGGCATCTGCCACGTCTACGTGGCGGCCGGCGCGGATCTCGACATGGCGCGCACGCTGGTGATCAACAGCAAGATGCGCCGCACCGGCATCTGCGGCGCCGCCGAGACCCTGCTCGTCGATGCCGCCGTGGCGGAGACCCACCTCGCTCCCTTGGTCACGGCGCTGATCGAGGCCGGCTGCAGCGTCCGCGGCGATGAGGCGACGCAGGCGGTGGATGCGCGGGTCACCGCCGCCACCGAGATCGATTGGCGCACCGAGTATCTCGACGCCATCATCGCCGTGAAGGTGGTGGACGGGCTCGACGCGGCGATCGCCCATATCGAGGCCAACGGCTCGCACCATACCGACGCTATCGTCACGGCCGACGCCGCCGAGGCGACGCGCTTCCTCGCGGAGGTCGATTCGGCCATCGTCACCCACAACGCCTCGACGCAATTCGCCGATGGCGGCGAGTTCGGCTTCGGCGCCGAGATCGGTATCGCCACCGGGCGCATGCATGCGCGCGGTCCGGTGGGCGTCGAGCAGCTGACGACCTTCAAGTACCGGGTCCATGGCCGCGGGCAGACGCGTCCTTGATGCGGCCTGCCTGATGCGGCGTGTCGGCTCCACCCGTGCGGCTTGAGGCAGAGGGGCTCGTCCGGCTGCCTCCCGCCGTACCAGGTCTGCGGATCGGCCTTTATGGCGGGTCCTTCAATCCGGCCCATCTCGGCCATCGCCACGTGAGCCTCGTGGCGCTGAAACGGCTGCGGCTCGACCGCATCTGGTGGATGGTCACCCCCGGAAACCCGCTCAAGGACCGCACGGCTCTCGCTCCCCTCGAGACGCGGATCGCAGTGGCATCCGCCGTCGCCGACCATCCGCGCATCGCCATCACCGGTTTCGAAACGCAGATCGGCGCCCGCTACACCCGCCAGAGCCTCGCCTACCTCCAGGCCCGCCACCCCGCCGTGCGCTTCGTCTGGATCATGGGGGCCGACTCTCTCGCGGCATTTCACCGCTGGCGCGATTTTCGTGCTATCGCCGCCACGATGCCGATTGCCATCATCGATAGGCCGGGCTTCACCCTGACGGCGCCGAGCGCCCGAGGGGCGCAGGCGATGGGACGATGGCGCATCGACGAATCGGATGCGGGTATCCTCGCCGATCTCGAACCCCCGGCCTGGGTGTTTCTCCATGGCCCGCGCTCGACCCTGTCGTCCACGGCCCTCCGGGCCGGACGATGACGAGCGCGTCGCGACTCTTGAAAACGGAGAGTGATCGTTCCACTCTCTCCAGACTATAGATTGTTCAGGTAAAATGACCGCCGTCACTTCGGGAATCGAGACACTGACCGATTCGCACCCTTCCGGGACCACAGGTTCCGACCACGCCACCGATCAGCGCATCGGCGATCTCAAGGCGCTCGCGCTCGATTGTCTCGAAGACATGAAGGCCGAGGAAACCATCGAGATCGATCTCGCCGGTCGGACCTCGCTCGCCGACACGATGATCATCACCTCCGGCCGCTCGCAGCGCCATGTCAGCGCCATCGCCGACCGGATCCTGCAGGAAATGAAGTCCAAGGGCTTCGGAACGGCCCGTGTCGAGGGCTTGCCCGCCTGCGATTGGGTGCTGATCGATACGGGCGACATCATCGTCCATATCTTCCGCCCGGAAGTCCGCGGCTTCTACAATCTCGAGAAGATGTGGGGCGCCGATCGTCCCACCACCGACCTCATGGCCGGCTGAGCACCGGCCCGATGGCGCGGGGCGCCTGACGCGTGCGTCTGCTCGTGACGGCGGTGGGGCGCCTCAAGCCCGGTCCCGAGCGGGATCTGGCTTCGCGCTATCGTGAACGGGCGGTCCAGCTCGGTCGCGGGTTGGGTCTCACCGCCTGCGACGTCGTCGAGATTCCGGAGAGCCGGGCCCGGCGCCCCGTCGACCGCAGCGTGGAGGAGGGGGCAACGATCCTGTCCCATGCCCCGGCGGCGTCGAGCGTGCTGCTGGTCTATGACGAGCGCGGGCGCTCCGACTGGACCAGCGAGCGCATCGCCGAGCGGATCGCGTCCTGGCGCGACGCGGCCACGGCGACCTTGGTCGTCGCCATCGGCGGCGCCGACGGGCTGGCGCCTGCGGTGCGCACGCGCGCCGACCTCTCTCTCGCCTTCGGGGCGGCCACCCTGCCTCACGGCCTTGTGCGCGTGCTGGCCCTGGAGCAGGTGTACAGAACGCTGACGATCCTTGCGGGACATCCCTATCACCGGGGCGACATCGACGCATGAGGGGCGGATACGCGCGGCGCGGGCCTGACGGCGGAGCGATCCGCATCGCTGCCTTGGCGGCGATGGCGTTGCTGGCGCTCGGTCGTGCCCAGGCCCAGGACAGCGCGAAACAACAGGACGCGCCGAAACCGCAGGATGCCGCCGCCGCCGACGCGGTGCAGCGCGCCATCGACGAGAAGGCCCGCCGCGCCGAGAACCTGAAGCGGATCGAGGAGCAGCTTGCCGCCTCCACCGGCGCGCGGGCCAAGCTCGAGGCGGAGATCGCCTCGGTCGCCGGAGACCGGGCCAAGCTGAATGCCGCCCTCCTCGATGCCACACGCCAGGCCCAGGCGACGGAGGACCGGATGAGCCGGCTGGAGGAGCGCCTGAAGACGCTCGCCGCCAGCGAATCCGGCATCCGCCGCTCCCTGGAAGCCCGCCGGGGCGTCATCGCCGAAATCCTCGCCGCCCTGCAGCGCATGGGCCGGAGGCCGCCCCCGGCCGTGCTGGTCCAGCCGGAGGACGTGCTCGCCGTGATCCGCACCTCGATGCTGCTCGGGGCCGTGGTGCCCGAACTGCGCGGCGAGGCCGAGACCCTGGCCGCCGACCTCACCGAGATGGTGCGGCTGAAGGGGCTCATCGCCGCCGATCGCGAGGGCCTGCAGAACGACCTCACCGGCTGGGCCAGGGAGCAGCAGCGGATCAACGCCCTCATCTCGGCCCGCCGCACCCGCCTCGCCGAGGTGGAGAGCGGGCTTGTCACCGAGCGCGCGCGCACGGCCGAGCTCGGCGTCCAGGCGAAAAGCCTGAAGGAGCTCCTCGACCGGATGGAGAACGAGGTCGCCTCGGCCCGCCGGGCGGCGGAGGAGGCCCGCGCCGCCGAGACGAAGGAGGCGCGGGCGACCCAGGAGCGCTTCGCGGCGGCCGGCACGCGCGATCCCGCGCGGCTCGCCCCCAAGATTCGCTTCGTCGACACCCGCGGCGAGGTGCCCAAGCCCGTGAGCGGCGCCACCCTGCGCGGCTTCAACCAGCCCGACGGCAATGGCGGAACGACCCGCGGCATATCGCTCGCGACCCGCCCGAAGGCGGTGGTCTCGTCTCCGTCCGATGGGTGGGTGTCGTTCGCCGGGCAGTTTCGCTCGTATGGACGACTCTTGATCATCAATGCCGGCGATGGCTACTATCTGCTGCTGGCCGGTATGGATCAGATCAGCGTCGAGGTCGGACAGTTCGTGCTTGCGGGGGAACCGGTGGCGGCCATGGGTGAGGGCGGCCAGGGCACCGCTCCGGGCGACCGTGACGGGCCGGTTCTATACGTCGAGTTCAGGAAAGACGGCGGCTCCATCGATCCGGAGCCGTGGTGGGCGAAGAGCCCCAGCGAGAAGGTTCGCGGATAATGCGCAAGATTTCCCTAGTCCTGGCCGGCGCGTTTCTTGGCGTCGGTTCCTCCCTCCTCGCGACCCAGACGCATCTGCTCTCCGGGACCAGCGCGGTGGCGGCCTCCGCGGAGACCTATCGCCAACTCAGCCTGTTCGGCGACGTGTTCGAGAAGGTGCGGACCGACTATGTCGAGAAGCCCGACGAGGCCAAGCTGATCGAGGCGGCCGTCAACGGCATGCTCACCTCGCTGGACCCGCATTCGAGCTACATGGACTCGAAGAGCTTCCGTGACATGCAGGTGCAGACCAAGGGCGAGTTCGGCGGCCTCGGCATCGAGGTCACGATGGAGGACGGCCTGATCAAGGTGGTCAGCCCCATCGACGACACCCCCGCCTCCAAGGCCGGCATCCTCACCAACGACATCATCACGCAGATCGACGAGGACCAGGTCCAGGGGCTCACCCTGAACCAGGCCGTCGACAAGATGCGCGGTCCGGTGAACTCGCCGGTGAAGCTCAAGATCTCCCGCAAGGAGTCCAAGGATCCCATCGACGTCGTGCTCAACCGCGACGTCATCAAGATCAAGCCGGTGCGCTCGCGGGCCGAGGGCGGCGATGTCGGCTACATCCGCCTGACGCAGTTCACCGAGCAGACCTATGACGGCCTGCGCAACGCCATCGACAAGCTCTCCACGGAAGTGGGCCAGGACAAGCTGAAGGGCTACGTCCTCGACCTGCGCAACAATCCGGGCGGCCTCCTCGATCAGGCCGTGTCGGTCTCCGACGCGTTCCTCGACCGGGGCGAGATCGTCTCCACCCGAGGCCGCAACCCGGACGAGACCCAGCGCTTCTCGGCCAAGTCCGGCGACCTCACCAAGGGCAAGCCCATCGTCGTGTTGGTGAATGGCGGCTCGGCCTCGGCCTCGGAGATCGTGGCCGGCGCCCTGCAGGATCACAAGCGCGCCACGGTGCTCGGCACGCGCTCCTTCGGCAAGGGCTCGGTCCAGTCGATCATCCCGCTGGGCGGCAGCGGCGCCCTGCGCCTCACCACGGCGCGCTACTACACGCCGTCGGGCCGCTCCATCCAGGCCAAGGGCATCGAGCCGGACCAGGAGGTCCTGCAGGAGATCCCGGACGAGCTGAAGGGCAAGGACGAGACCAAGGGCGAGGCCGGCCTGAAGGGTCACCTCAAGCAGAAGGATGTCGAGGAGCGCGGCGGTTCGTCGGCTTACGTCCCGCCGGACCCGGCCAAGGACAAGCAGCTCATCGCCGCCGTCGACTTCATCCGCGGCATCCAGAAGGGCGCGGCCAACACGCCGAAGGCCGCCGTTCCGAACTGACGATCCCGGCACTGTCCTGAAACGCGACTCGTGTCGCTGGATTTAAACAAACATTAACCAGCGCGGCCCGCAATGTCGGTGAGAACCGACTCTGCGGGCCGCTTCGTTTCTCGCATCGTGCGCGCCCAGCATCCGTCGGTCGCGAGCCTTCAGGGAAACGGCTGACCGTGGCCACCGACGACATCCTGACCCGTCCGCTGGGGACCAAGAGTGCTGCGGCGTCCCGCACGCTCGGCCAGCGGTTGCGCGGCGTCTCGATGCCCCGGATGAGCCCGGCGGCAGTGGTCGCAATGGCGGTGGCGGGCCTCGCCATCGGCCTCACCATCCTGGCGATGGTTGGCGACCCCCAGGGCGGCGAGCCGTCCGCCGTCGCGACGATCACCCTGCGCGAACCGGCCGCTCCTCCTCCCGTGGCGAAAGCCCCCGAGCCCCCGCCATCGGCCCCGCGCTCGGCCGGCGAGGTCGAGACGGCATCGGGCGTCCGTGTGGTGCGGCCCGCCGGCACGGACGCCCCCACCGAGGCGGTGATCATCCGCGTGCCCGACAGCGAACCCGTGCGCCTCGTCGGTCCCGATCCCCGGCTGATGGAACGAGGCCGTCACGGCAACGTGCCGAAGATCGGCGACGGTCGCCGCCGGCCCCTCGACGTCTATGCCCGCCCCGATTCCGGTGCGGGGGCGCCGGGCGCGCGCATAGCCATTCTCGTCACCGGCCTCGGCGTCGGGCAGGCCGCCACGGCGGGCGCCATCGCCAAGCTGCCGCCCGCGATCAGCCTCGCCTTCTCGCCCTATGGCGGCGACCTCGAACGCAGCGTCGCCCGCGCCCGCGATTTCGGCCACGAGATCCTGGTCCAGGCGCCGATGGAGCCGTTCGACTATCCCGACAGCGATCCCGGCCCGCAGACCATGCTGACGAGTTCGCGTGCCCCTGAGAATCTCGACCGGCTGTCCTGGGTGATGAGCCGGTTCGGGGGCTATGTCGGCCTCGTGAACTTCATGGGAGCCAAGCTCGAGGGCGATGCGGCCGCCTTCGAACCGGTGCTGCGCGAGATCGGCACCAGGGGGCTGGGCTTCGTGGATGACGGCACCTCGTCGCGCTCCCTGGCGACGTCTCTCGGCGGCAAGCTGAAGATTCCCGTCGCCCGCGCCGAGATCGTCCTCGACGCCATGCCCCAGGCCGAGGCGATCGACCGCGAACTCGCCCGGCTCGAAGCCCAGGCCAAAGCCAATGGGTTCGCGCTGGCCTCGGCCGGGGCGATGCCCATGACGATCGAGCGGATCGCCCGCTGGTCGCGCGACCTCGAAACCCGTGGCATCCGCCTCGTCCCCGTCAGCACCGCCCTGCGAGGGACGCCGCCCGCGCGCCTGTCGAGCGCGGGGCAGTGAGTTGGGCGGCGGCTGAGTTATTCGGCTGAGCTGAGCGACCGCGTGCGGTCCGGGCGTGAGCATCCCCTCGCCCCGCCTGCGGGGAGAGGGACGCGTCTCCCTCTCGTCGGGGAACGCGTCGAGGCGGTAGCCGAAGGTGAGGGGGCTCGTCCGGGGTGAGGCTCATTCGGAACCGCCCCCTCACCCTCGCTCCGCTCATCACAGGCACGACAAGGTGCCTGTGATCCTCTCCCCGCGCGCGGGGAGAGGGGAACCCGCTCATCCGTATGCGCTCTAGCGCTGCGCCAGAGTCTCTATGATGGCCGGCGGGGTCGGGGCCGGCATTTGTCCGGTGAGAGAGGCCGAGAGGATCGTCGGCAGGGTCTGATCGTAGCGCGTGACGAGGGCGGCGAAGCGCGACGGCGCCTGCTCGTAGGCCGGCTTGAACCCGCGCACCCGCATGAGCGCGGGAACCGAGGCCGCCACCATCCAGCGCGACCAGACCGCCTCGGCGACGAGAATCGGGCGGCGCTGGGCCGGGATCACGATCACGTCCTGGCCGGCATAGGCCAGGGCCTCGGGCCGGCTCACATCGCCGAGGGAGACGCCCTTGGCGGAGAGGGCGGCCCAGAACGGATGCTGCGCGCCGTCGGAATAGGTGGTGCGCACGGCGGCACTCCCTTCCTCCACGAGGCTCGCGATGCGCGCCTCCTCCTGCACCCGGCGCGCCGTCACCAGGGATTCGAGGGCAGGGTCCTTGTAGGGGAGGAAGGCGTAGCGGCCGGCGGTGACGGTGACGTTGGGCTCCTCACCCGTCGCCTCGAACCGGTCCGAGCCTTCCTTGAGCTGGCGCCAGAAGGCGATGTTCGGGTCCGTCCGGTAGCGGGCCATGTTCGCCGCATTCATCCGGAACGGGTAGGACTGGAACTGGAACGCCGCCTGACCGCCGGCGAAGGCGTCGCGGGCGATGGCGTAGATCTCGCCGACCACCTGATCGGTCATGGCGAAACACCCCATGGACGAGCAGACGCCATGGACCATCACGGCCGAGCCGGTGGAGCCCTGCGCACGGTCGTAGGCGTTGGGATAGCCCACATCGAAGGAGAGGTAGTAGCTCGAATTCGGGTTCATCTGGCGCTGGGGCACCGTGTAGAACCCCTCCGGCGTCTGCCGGTCGCCGGTCTTGCGCTTGGGGCCGAGCTGGCCCGACCAGCGGCAGATCGGGAAGGTCTTGATATGGACGAAGCGCCCGCCGGCGGCCTTCTTCCAGACCTCGATCTCGGATTCCTTCTTGTAGGCCCTGAACAGGACCGGCGCCGAGGCGCTGGTGCCCTTCTGGCTCATCAGCGCGAGGGTCGCCGCCGGGATCGGCGCGGTGGCCTTGGCCGATTGCGCCCGTGCGAGGCTGGGCGCGGCGAGCGCCAGGGCGAACAGGAAAACCCAGGCGACGGCGCGGCGCTGTACGACTGGCGAGGGTAGAACGACCATGCCCGGCCCTGGAGAGGGATGCACCGACTGACCGCCGGCACCGTGCAACAGGGTGCACGAATCCCTGCTTATCCCATCCCAATGGGGCGGCAATAGGGGTGGGGGCGTGGTCCGTTGCGTTGTCCCCGCCCCGTCAGGCGGCCAGCACCGTGTTGCGCTCCACATGCAGCACCGCGCCGAAGGGATCGTTCGCGTCGAGGGTGTCGGCACTCGGCAGGCAGACGATGAGGCCGCGACCGGCCCTCGCCGCGCGCAGGCTGGTGAGGCGCTCCCGGATCTCGGCGGACTTGCCGTCGTCGAGGGCGATGGCGACGACGACGATGTCCGGCTTGCGCACGAGGCAGCGGGCGAGGTCGATGCCGATGCGCTCGCGCGAGCCGATGGCGTTCTCCCCGAGGCTCGCCCCGCCGCCGCCCATGCCCGGCTCCACACGGCTTGCGAGGCCGAGCCGGTAGACGGCGGATTCGAGGTGCTGCTGGACGAGGACGCGGCGCACCAGCGCCCGCACGCGCTGTTCGGCCCCCGCCTCCTCGCCGTTGATGCGGCCGAACAGCAGGTTCTCCTCCAGGCTGGCGGCCGGGTTGAGCCGAGTGGGATCGTAGAACTCGACGCTCGCGCGCAGGCTCTGCGGCATCAGCCGGGCGAAGGAATGGCGCGCGGCGACGATGCGGTCCTCGAAGGCGGCGTCGATGAGGCCGAACCGGTGCCGGGTCTCGCTGTAGCGGAGCGCCAGCCCGATCAGGCGCTTGCGGTCGCGCTGTCCCGCCGGCCCCCGGCGCCAGCCCTTCGCCTCCGGCTGACGGCTGACGAGATCCTCGAAGAATCCGCGCTCGGCCGCCGGGAACAGCGAGAACGCATCGAAGAGGGGGTGATCGTCCGGAAGGTCGGCGAAGATCTCGATGGTGCTGCGCGCCACCTGCAGCCCGATCTCGGTGAAGGGCCGGGTCAGGTCCTCGGCCTCCAGCACCGCGCGCAGGTAGGGATGGGCGGCGATATGGCTGCCGGAGAAGGCGGAGCCCACGGCCTCGCCGAACAGGATGTTCTCGCCCACCGTCGCCTGATGGTTGTAGCGGGCGGGATCGAACGGCTCCACCAGCCGCGCCGCCTTGTCCGCCACCAGGGCCTCGCGCACGGCGTGTCGGGCGGCGACGATCGTCTTCGCGACGGCCGGCTCGGCCGCCGGGTCCACCGTGCCTTCGAGGCCGCGCGCATAGACGAAGGCGTCGAGTCCGGTCAGGCGCAGCACCTCGATGAGGTCCGCCTCCGAGGGACGCTCCTGGCGCGCCGCGCCGTAGAGGATGTTCTGCTCCAGCGTGCCCTCGATCAGGATCGCCTCGGCGCCCGCCAGGGCGATGTGGCTGGCCCGCTCGGCCGGATCGAGGCTGCGCAGGTCGATCCCGTCATAGGTCACCGAGCCCGCGGTCGGTTCGAGCTGGCCGGCCAGCAGGGCGGCCAGCGCCCGCGCGCCGCTGCCGCGTTCTCCGACGATGGCGAGGTGAGACGGCATCGCCACGGTGACGTCGACACCGGTGAGGCGCTCCCCGCTGGCGGGATCGTAGACGCCGACCCCGGACGCGGCGAGCGTTCCGCCCTTCGGCAAGGCGGCGAATGGCCCGGGCCTGTAGCCGCCGCGACTTTCGAGGGAGACGAGGGTCGCTGCGAGATCGCGGAAGACCGGGGACACCCCCTCGTGGATCGAGCGCAGGCGCAGGGTCACCGCCAGGGCGAGGACGGCGAGGGCGAAGCCACCCCGGCCGCCACCAGGGCGCCCGGCGCCACGGGAGGCGCCGTGCCGCTCTCGCCGCGCCACAGAGCCACGGCCAGCATGATGGCGGGCAGCAGGACGCCGAGGGCGAGGGAGGGCGCCCGCGCGAAGGCGAGGGAGGATTCGGCGGCAGCGAGGGCATCGCGGATCGCCGCCCCCCTGGCCGCGAGACGGCCGCGCTCGAACGCCTCGGCCCCATGGGCACGCACCGCCGGGACCCGCCGGATGAGGTCGGAGAGGAACCGTTCCGCCGAGACACCGGAACTGAGGCGCAGGATCGTCCGCTTACGGGTGCGGCGGAGGATCAGGAGGCGGGCGAGGGCGGCGGCGAGAAGTCCCACCGCCACCGTCGGCACCAGCCTCGGGGCAGCGAGGCCGGCCATGGCGAGGGCCAGGATCATGGTCGCCAGAGCGGTGACCGGGACGACGATGCCGAGGCCGAACAGGGTGTCGATCCGCGCCAGCATCGCGCCCACATGCTGTGCCAGGCTGCGGGCCTCGTCCCGTGCGGCCGTGGGGGCGTGCAGGATCGCCGTGGTCACCCGTTCGTTGAGGAGACGGATCGTCCGGGACTGGGCGGAGAAGCACAGGCGCGCCACGATCCAGCCCAGGGCCGCCGCGAGCATGGCGACGGCGGCGAGGCCGGTCAGCGCCCACAGGATCACGTCGACGGGCGGAAGGGGCCAGCCGGAGACGGCCACCAGGGCCGGCTCACCGGCCGCGTTCCAGGGCCGTTCCATGGCGATCCGGAGGAAGGGAACGGTTTGCGCCGGCGCCTGGACCAAGACGCTCACGAGATCGCGCAGGCAGAGCAGGGCGAACAAAGCGAGGGGAAGGCCGATCCCCAATGTCAGGGCGATGGCGGAAACCTGGAGTGTCCGCGCCGACTTCCAGGCGAAGGCGATCGGATCACGATCCATCGACGTTTCCCTCCGGCGGCCCGCGCCGGGTACGGTCCATCATCCGAGGTCGGCTTAGAGGATCGCCGCCGGGCAGGGAAGGCGCGAGTCCGCCGGTGAGGAATCTTGTCGTGTCGCCCGGCACATGCGCCTCCGCGGTTGTCGGCCGTGCCAAACACTCCTAGGTTTGTGTCTCCCCGGCGTCCTCGGCGCCCGCTCCCCCCACAGCCCGCTTTCTCGTCGCAAGCGCATCGCCAGAAGCTGCAAGATTTTCCATGTGCGAATTGCTCGGCATGAGCGCGAACGTGCCCACCGACATCCGTTTCTCCTTCGCGGGCCTCGCCCGGCGCGGCGGGGAGACCGGGCCTCACGCCGATGGATGGGGCATCACCTTCTACGAGGGGCGGGGCGCGCGCGCCTTCCACGAGCCCGAGCCGAGCGCGCGCTCGGTTCTGGCCAAGCTCCTGCGCGACTACGCGATCAAGAGCCGGATCGTGATCGCGCATGTACGCAAGGCCAATCGGGGGCGGGTCGGGCTCGAGAACACCCATCCGTTCAGCCGCGAGCTCTGGGGACGGCGCTGGACCTTCGCCCATAACGGCCAGCTCAAGGGCGTGAAGAAGTGGCCGCTGACCTGGTTCAAGCCGGTGGGCTCCACCGACAGCGAATACGCCTTCTGCTGGATGCTCGACAGGCTGCAGGCCCGCTATCCGAGCCTGCCGAGCCCGGCGCGGCTCGACAACGCCGTCGCTGAACTCTGCGCCGAGCTGCACGGGCTCGGCGTGTTCAACATGCTGCTCAGCGACAGCCGGACGCTCTATGCCCATTGCGGCAAGCGCCTGTGCTACCTCACCCGCTGCGCGCCCTTCGGCACCGCGACCCTCATCGACGAGGATTGGCACGTGGATTTCGCGCAGGAGACTCGGACCGACGACGTGGTGACGGTCATCGCCACCAAGGCGCTCACCCGCGACGAGTGCTGGACCGATGTGGAGCGCGGCCACATGCTCTCCCTGCGCGACGGCATCGTCCGCATCGTCAAGCCGGGCGCGCAAAAGCCGGTGCGGGTTCCGCCGCCCTGTTCCGGGGTCGGGCGTCCCGACGGTCAGACCGGCCAGGCCGCCTCGCGGTAGGCCCCGTCCCAGAACATCCATTCGAGCTGGGTCGCGCGGGTGAAGGCGCGGTGCATCCGCTCTCGCAGCGCGGGCGAGACATCCCGCGCGGCGGCATCCGTGGCCGCGATCATCTCGGCGACGGCGGTGCCGAATTCCTCGCCCGCGTAGGTGTCGATCCAGGCGGCGTAGGGATTGCCGGCGCTCGCCCGCGACAGGATGTCGGTGCCGATCTCGGCATAGATCCAGAAGCACGGCAGCAGGGCCGCGACCAGCACTTCGTAGGGTTCGCCGTAGGCCGTGGCGAGGAGATACGAGACGTAGTGGTCGCAAGGGGGCGACAGCGGCGAGGCGGCGAAGGTCTCCGCCGAGATGCCGTAATCCCGGAAGAAGCCGCCATGGAGGGAGCGCTCGACCACGATGGCCGTCTCGGCGGCTTTCGCGAACTGCACGATGCCCTCGGGCTCGGGCGATTTCGCCGCGGCCAGTGCCAGCGCCCGGCCGAAGCCGATGAGGTAATGCGCGTCCTGCAGGATGTAGTGGCGAAAGCGGGCCTCGCCGAGGGTGCCGGCGGCGAGTTCGGCATTGAACGGCATCGTCCGGATGGCCTCGTAGGCCGCCGCGTTCCGTGTCCAGGCTTCGGCCGAGAAGCCGTTCTCGTCGACGGGGCGGATCATGAGCGCGGACCTTCCAGGGTAAGGCTGACCCCGTGGCGGGCACGCTGGCCGGGGGCGATGAGGCGCTGCGAATCCCGATCGGTCAGGTCGCCGTCGAAGCCGGCCCAGTCGGCGTAACCGGTCCAGCATTCCAGGGACAGGAACGGCGCGGTGGGCTTCGTCCAGATGGCGAGATGCGGGAAGTCCGAGACGTTCATGCGGATGGCGCTGCCATCGGGCGCGGTGAAGCGCATCCGCGCGCTCGCCGCATCGCGCAGGACGATGGCCTCGGCGAAGAGATCGGGATCGAGGGGCAGGATGCGACCTTCGAGGGGGAACGGACGCTCCTGGCGCAGGAGCAGGCCGCCATCCCCCACCTCGGGCGCCATCGCCCGTTCGGGGTGCTCGAACTCCACCGCGTAGCCGCCTCCGGCCTTGCGCTCCCCGCCGGCGAAGGGCCAGGGGAAGGCAGGGTGGAAGCCCAGGGCGTAGGGCAGGGCCGTCTCGCCGGTATTCTCGATCCAGATCTCGAAATCGAGATGGGCCGGGCCGACCCGCGTGGTGATGTCGAGCTGGAACGGATAGGGGTAGCGGGCGCGCGTCGCCTCGCTCTCGGTGAGACGCAGGGTGACGGTGTCGTCGCTCTGCGAAACGATGGCGAAGGGCAGGTCGCGGGCAAAACCGTGCTGGGCCATCGGATAGGCCGTGCCGTCCACCCGGACCACGCCGCCAGACGAGGCGCCCACCACCGGGAAGAGCCAGGGCGCGTGCCGGTTCCAATGCGCCGGATCGCCGTTCCAGAGATACTCCCGGCCGCCCACCTGCCAGGAGACGGGCTCGGCACCGGACGACGAGATCACCGCCACGGTGCCGTCGCCGGCCTTGAGAGTGATGCGGTCGCTCATGCGGTCTTCCTCGGTGCTGTCACGCTCGGGCTTTCATGCTGACGCGGTTGTGGCCGCAGGCTGAGCGCCGGTCTAGCCTCAACCGGGACGATTGAGCGTTCACCGTCGCGGAGAAATCCCGGCGCCGTGCCAAATTACCGATACGACCGCCCCGGCAAGTCAGGCATACAGTATTACGGTCAAGCTGATTCGGTCGGCCAAACCGGTTCCGTCTGGCTGAAACGTTCCCCATGGCCGACCTCCCGTCATGACGCTCACATCCCGTATCGTCGCGCTGGTCGTGCTCGCCCTCGTCCCCGCCATCGCGGTCCAGAGCTTCAACGAGCACGCGCTGCGCAGCGCCCGCGAGGATGCCGTGACGGCCTCGGCCCTGCGCAACGCCCGCGCGGTGGCGGAAGACCTCACTCAATTCGCCGGCGGCATGCGCCAGCTCCTCGACATCCTCGCGGAGGCTCCGTTCATCCGCGACCAGGAGGCGGCGGGGTGCACCAGCTTCTTGCGCTCCATCATCCGCAAGCTGTCGGGGGCGACGATCCTCATCCTCGCAGATGCCGAGGGTCGTCTGGTCTGCAACAGCCGCGGGATGGAACGGGGCGCCTATTCCATCGGCGACCGGACCTATTTTCAGAAGGCCATGGTGTCGGGCGTGCCGGTTATCGGCGAGTACGTGCTCGGTCGCGGCAGCGGGGTTCCCACCATCCAGTTCGCCTATCCGATCCGGGATTCCGACGCCAAATCCTCCGGCCTGCTCATCTTCGGCTTCGATCCCGCCTGGCTCGGTGACCGCCTGGCCCATGCCGGCCTGCCGAAGGACGCCGCCGTCACGGTGGCCGACCGGAGCGGCACCATCATCGTCCAGAATCCCGACCTCGGCACCTGGGTCGGCAAGGCGCTGCCGGCGGCCTTCGCGTCCGACCTGAGCAAGGCGGATTCCGAAGGAAGCATCGGGGAGATGCCCGGTCTCGACGGCGTGCGCCGCATCACCGGCGTGGTCCATCCCGGCGGCGCCCTCGACGGAATGACCGTCGCCGTGGGCCTCGCCCGTGACACCGCCTTCGCCGATATCGACGCGGCGACGCGGCGCGGCGTGATCCTGATCTTCCTCGGGACGCTGGTCGCCATCGTGGCGGCTCTGATCGGCGGCCGCGTCTTCATCCGCAAGCCGGTGCGGCGGCTGTTGAAGGCGTCCCGCGCCTGGCGTTCCGGCCAGCTCTTCGCCCGGTCGGGCCTGACGGGCCGGTCCGAATTCGGACAGCTCGGCCAGGCCTTCGACGCCATGGCCGCCACGCTGGAGACACACGAGGACGGTCTGCGCGCCGAGCTCAAACGAACGCGCAGCCTGCAGGAGCAGCAGGTGACGATGATGCACGAGCTGAACCACCGGGTGAAGAACACCCTCGCCACGGTCCAGTCCCTCGCCCGGCAATCGCGCGGTGGCGAGGAGCAGGCGGCGCAACTGGAAGGCCGCATCCTCGCTTTGTCGAAGACCCACGATCTCCTGACCCGCGACGACTGGACCGGCGCGCCGCTCCGCGCCGTGCTCGAGAACGAGCTCAGCCCCTACCGCAGTTCGGCGGACCACATGGAACTCGTCGGCCCCGATATCGACCTGCCGCCGCGCTACGTCCTGGCCCTGGGGATGACCGCCCACGAACTGACCACCAACGCGGCGAAATACGGTGCCCTCTCCGGTACTCAGGGCCGCCTGTCGGTGATCTGGCGCGTCACCGAGGACGGCATGGGTGGGCGGCGGCTGGAAATCGAGTGGCGTGAGCGCGGCGGCCCGGCCGTGTTGCAGCCGAAGCGCCGCGGCTTCGGCACCCGGCTCATCACCGGCGGCATCGCCCGTGAACTCGCGGGCTCGGTCGAGCTCGATTTCCAAGCCGAAGGCCTGCGCTGCCGCATCGACGTCCCCATCGAGACGGCGCCGCCGGTCCGCTTCCACTGATCTTTCGAGACCAAGCCTCGATGCGCCCAACCCATGGATGGGACTCGTAGAAGCCCCGTTTAAAGAGCTTGCTTGATCGGATTTCTCGGCGGATGCTCATGCCCGAGTCGATCATCCAATCAGCCCCCTCATCCTGAGGCGCCCGCGTCAGCGGGCCTCGAAGGAGCCCTCCAGTCATCGCGCGATCTCTGGAAGCCTCCTTCGAGGCCGCTACGCGGCACCTCAGGATAAGGCCAAGCCTTGGACAAACAGATCAAACAGGCTCTTCGCGAGCCCCTACTTGGCCGCGTTGGGGATGCCTTCGATCGGGCATTCCGGTGTGCCGAGATCGGGGCGGGTGATGGCGCGGACCGCCTCGCGGGTGCCGGCCGGGTCCTCGATCCAGCGGCGATAGAAATCGTAGGGGCAATCGGCCTTGCCGGGCTCGTTTTCTTTCGAGTTGATCATGCCCGTATAGCCACGGTGCAGCAGCTTGAAGAGGTGGTTCTCCGACTGCATGTTGGCGCGGGCGTCGCGGATGAGGAACTTCGAGAGGGCGGCATATTGCACGCCCATTTCCTCAGTGCCGCATTCGCCCAGCGTCCGGCCGTCGAAGCCGATGATCGCCGAATGGCCGAAATAGCTATAGACGCCGTCGAAGCCGGCCGCATTGGCCACGGCGACATAGGTGTTGTTGGCGAACGCCATCGCCTTCGACATCAGGATCTGCTGCTCCTTGGCCGGATACATGTAGCCCTGGCAGCGGATGATGAGCTCGGCGCCGCGCATGGCGCAGTCGCGCCAGATCTCGGGGTAATTGCCGTCGTCGCAGATGATGAGGCTGATCTTGAGGCCCTTCGGCCCGTCCGAGACATAGGTGCAATCGCCCGGATACCAGCCTTCGATCGGGGTCCAGGGCATGATCTTGCGGTATTTCTGCACGATCTCGCCCTGATCGTTCATCAGGATGAGGGTGTTGTAAGGCGCCTTGTTCGGATGCTCCTCGTGGCGCTCGCCGGTGAGCGAGAACACGCCCCAGACTCCCGCTTTCCGGCAGGCCTCGGCGAAGATCGCCGTCTCCTCCCCGGGCACGGCGGAGGCGGTCTCATACATCTCCTTGCCGTCATACATGATGCCGTGGGTCGAGTATTCGGGGAAGATCACGAGGTCCATGCCGGGCAGGCCGGACTTCATGCCCACCACCATGTCGGCGATCTTTCGCGCGTTCTCCAGAACTTCGGCCTTCGTGTGGAGACGCGGCATCTTGTAGTTGACGACCGCGACGCCGACGCTGTCGTTGCTCGAGGAAATGTCGCCGTGCATCATCGGTGGGGTTCTCCTGTTGTTTGCGTCGCTTCTCCCCGCCAGGCGGGGAGAAGCGTGGGCGCCCAGCCGTCAGTGGCTGATCATCCACGGTCGCGCGTTGGGGAAGCTTTTCGCGGCCGCCGGTTGCTTGGTTTTCGAGGCGCCCGAGCAGCAGCCGCAGCCGGTCCCGTGCCCCGACGACTTGCGGGGCGCATGGGCGCTCCGCTCGTTGACCGCATGCGCCTTGCGCCGGCCCGCATCCATGGAGGCGAGGTTGGGCGCCGTGAGGAAGGCGCGGCCGCAGGACGAGCCGCAATCCGGGCAATCATGCGGGTCCTTGAACTGAGCCATGGGGCGCAGCACCGTGAAGGGCCCGCAGGCGTCGCAGGCATAATCGTAGACGGGCATGGGGGCCTCTCGAAGGATCGACAATGGGCGACGCGACGGGGGCGACGTACTTCCCCCTCAAGGGCAGTCGGTTACACACGTCGCGCGCCTACCCTCCCCCTTGTGGGGAGGAATCGAGGGTGGGGTTGGTTGGGTGACCCTCGAACTCTGGAGGCTGGCGGAGCCACCCCCACCCCTAACCCCTCCCCACAAGGGGGAGGGGGACGCGCTCGACTGAAGGGCAGAACCGCCTCTCACAGATCCGGCGAGAGCGGCATCTGGATCGAGCCGTCGATGTGCTTGATCGGCCCGTCGGCGCCGGGGTTGATGTCGAAGTCGAAGATCTTCGTGGGAATCCAGAGCGTGGCGCAGGCGTTCGGGATGTCGACGACGCCGGAGATGTGGCCCTGGACCGGGGCGGTGCCGAGGATCGAGTAGGCCTGGGCGCCCGAATAGCCGAACTTCTTCAGGTATTCGATGGCGTTGAGGCAGGCCTGCCGGTAGGCCACGGTCACGTCGAGGTAATGCTGCTTGCCGTATTCATCGACCGAGACACCCTCGAAGATCAGGTGGTCGTCGAATTTCGGCGTCATCGGCGACGGCTTGAAGATCGGGTTCTTGATCCCGTATTTCGACATGCCGTCCTTGATGAGACTCACCTTGAGATGGACCCAGCCCGCCATCTCGATGGCGCCGCAGAAGGTGATCTCGCCGTCGCCCTGGCTGAAATGCAGGTCGCCCATGGAGAGGCCGGCGCCCGGCACGTAGACGGGGAAGTAGATCTTCGAGCCGCGCGACAGATCCTTGATGTCGCAATTGCCGCCATGCTCGCGGCCCGGCACCGTGCGGGCGCCTTCCGCCGCGGCCTTGTCCTTCGCCTCGCCCTTGAGCCGGCCCATATGGGCGGTGGGACCGAAGGGCAGCGTGGCGAGCGCCGGCACACGGCCGGGATTGGTGTCGTAGAGCGCCTTCTCGCGGGTGTTCCAGGTCTCCAGCATCTTCGGATCGGGCAGGCAACCGATCAGTCCGGGATGGATCAGGCCGGGGAAGCGCACGCCGGGGATGTGGCGCGACTTGGTGAACATGCCCTCGAAATCCCAGATCGACTTCTGGGCCTGGGGGAAGTGTTCGTCGAGGAAGCCGCCGCCGTTCTTCTTGGAGAAGAAGCCGTTGAAGCCCCACTGGCTTTCGGGCTTGGCGCCGATATCGAGGAGATCGACCACCAGGAGATCGCCGGGCTCCGCGCCCTCGACGCCGATGGGGCCGGACAGGAAGTGGACGATCGACAGGTCGATGTCGCGCACGTCGTCGGCGGAATCGTTGTTCTTGATGAAGCCGCCGGTCCAGTCATAGGTCTCGACGATGAAGTCGTCGCCGGGCTTGACCATGGCCACCATCGGAATGTCCGGGTGCCAGCGATTGTGGACCATATCGTTGTCGTAGGCCGACTGCGTCAGGTCGACCTTGATCAGGGTCTCAGCCATCGTTGTTCGACTCCCTCTGGCGTGACCGGGGCGTGCGCCCCGTTTGGGCCGGCCGGCTCATCCGGCGGGCCGTAAACGATGGCCGGCGGCGCCCTTGGCGGCGCGGCCCGGCTCTTCAGCTCGCGAGCAGCTCTTTGAGCGCGGCGTCGAGCGTGGCGATGTCGTCGGGGCTGGTACCGGGGCCGCCGGCGAAATGGCCCCACCAAGTTTCGATCACCCGCAACTCGGCGTTCGGCATCGATTCCGCCTCGATCCGGTTGTCCTCCGGCGGGAAGTACAGGTCGGTGGAGGCCGGCATCAGGATCGCCTTGGCGCGGATCGCGGCAAGCGCAGCCTTGGTATCGCCCTTGAAGACCGGGTTGGCGCCGATATCGCCGTTCTGCCAGGTCCAGAGCATGGCCAGCAGATCGTTGGCGTCTCGGGTGTAGAACAGGCCTTCCCAGAACCCGACGAGGAAATCCTCCAGGGACGCGTAGCCCATATGGGTCAGGTCGGCTTCGATCCGGTAGAAGGTCTGCGACAGGCCCCAACCGGCATAGACCCGGCCGAAGGCGCGCAGCCCCTTGTTCGGCGGCGAGGTGTACCAGCCCTCCGCGAAGGCGGCGTCCGCCTGGAGGGCGGCCTTCGCCCCTTCGAGGAAAACGAAATTGTGCCGCGAACACTTGGCCGAACCCTGGAACGGCAGGATGCGCGGGACCATGTCGGGATAGAGCGCGCCCCAATGGTAGGTCTGGAGCGCACCCATCGACCAGCCCGTCACCAGCACCAGCGTTTCGATGCCGAAATGCTCGGTGACGAGGCGGTGCTGGGCCACGACGTTGTCGTAGGCCGTCACGTTGGGAAAACGCGGCCCGTCCCAGGGGGCGGGCGTGTTGCTCGGCGATGACGAGAGCCCGTTGCCGAACATGTTCGGGATGATGATGAAGTATTTGTCCGGGTCGAGAGCCTTGCCCGGCTCGATCAGCCATTCGTTCTCCGTGTGCTGGCCCGAATACCAGGTCGGATAGACGATGGCGTTGTCCTTGGCCGCGTTGAGCGTTCCGAATGTCTTGAAGGCGAGCTTGGCCTTGCGCAGCGTCTTACCGCATTGGAGCACATAGTCGCCGAGTTCGAAGATCTCGTAATCCGCCATGGGGGCTCCCTGGAGCTGTGTTGCGGAACGGCGGGCGAATGCGGCCCCGGCAATCAGACCGAAAGGAAGCGGGCGACCTGCGCCTCGTCGATGTCGGCCCGCATCGCCTCGTGGACGATGTTGCCGTTCTCGATGACGAGGACCCGGTCGGCGACGTCGAGGGCGAAGCTCAGCACCTGCTCGGAGACGACGATGGAGAGGCCGCGCTCGTCGCGGATCTTCTTCAGGGTCCGTCCCATCTCGCGGATGATCGAGGGCTGAATACCTTCGGTGGGCTCGTCGAGGAGGAGCACCTTCGGCCGGCTGGCCAGCGCCCGCGCGATGGCGAGTTGCTGCTGCTGGCCGCCGGAGAGGTTGCCGCCGCGTCTTGCCTTCATCTCCAGCAGGACCGGGAACATCGTGTAGAGGTCCTGCGGAACCTTGCGCTCCTTGGTGACGGTCAGGCCCGTCTCGATGTTTTCCTGCACCGTCATGGCCGAGAAGATCATCCGGCCCTGCGGCACGTAGGCGAGGCCGCCCGCCACGCGCTGGTGGCTCTTGAGGGCGGTGATGTCCCGGCCGTCGACGGTGATGGTGCCGGACTTTACCGGGACGATCCCCATCAGGGTCTTCATCAGCGTGGTCTTGCCCATGCCGTTGCGACCCATCACGGCGACGATCTCGCCCGGCGCGATGCTGATGTCGAGGCCGTGCAGCACCTCGCTCTGGCCATAGGCCGAGTGCAGGTCGCGGATCGCCAGCATCAGCTGAGTCCCGAGGGCGTGCGCCGGCGGGAGGGTGGCCGAGGCGGAACTGGTCTGAAGCATGGCGCCGGTCCTGTTCAGTGGCCGAGATAGACTTCGATGACCTTCGGGTCGTTCTTCACCCGCTCCATCGAGCCTTCGGAGAGCACCTTGCCCTGGTGCAGCACGGTGACCCGGTGGGCGATGTCCTCGACGAACTTCATGTCGTGCTCGATCACCAGCACCGAGCGGCCGACGATGATCTGGTTGAGGAGTTCGGCGGTCTTGATGCGCTCGCCGACGCTCATGCCGGCCACCGGCTCGTCGAGCATCAGGAGTTCGGGGTCCTGGATCAGCAGCATGCCGATCTCGAGCCATTGCTTCTGGCCGTGGCTGAGAAACTCGGCCCGTTCCTTGAGCTGATCTTTCAGGAAGATCATGGTCGCGACTTCGTGGATGCGGTCGCGGACCTCGGCATCGCGTTTGAAGGTCAGCGCGCCCCAGACCGTGCGGCCGCGGGGGAAGGAGATCTCAAGGTTCTCGAACACCGTGAGATCGTCATAGATCGACGGCGTCTGGAACTTGCGGCCGACGCCGGCCTGGACGATGGCGCTCTCCGAGATCTTGGTGAGTTCCTGGCCCTTGAACTTGATCGAGCCGGCGCTGGCCTTGGTGCGCCCGCAGATCAGGTCGAGCACCGTGGTCTTGCCGGCGCCGTTGGGGCCGATGATGACGCGGATCTCGTTGGGATCGACGTAGAACGACACGTCGTTCACCGCCTTGAAGCCGTCGAAGGAGACGGTGAGGGCTTCCACCGAGAGGAGGAAGTCCTTCGCGTCGGGGGATTCACCGATGATCGGCGAGCTCAGGATGGCGGCGTTCATCGTCAGTCTCGCTCCTATTCGGCGGGGGTGCCGTGGGGGACGGGTCCGCCCGCCGGCGCCAGTGCCTTGACCTTGCGGGTCAGGCGCGGCTCGACGTAGCTGCGGTAGATGCCGGCCAGCCCGTTGGGGAAGGCGAGCACGACGGCGATGAACAGGGCGCCGAGGCCGAAGAGCCAGAGTTCGGGGAAGCTCTCCGAGAAGGTGGTCTTGGCCCAGTTGACCAGAAGCGTGCCCCAGACCGCGCCGAACAGGGACAGGCGCCCGCCGACGGCGGCGTAGATCACCATTTCGATGGAGGGCACGATGCCGACGAAGGATGGCGACATGAACCCGACCTGCAGGGTGAACATCGCGCCCCCGATGGCGGCGAAGCCGGCCGCGAGGCAGAACGCGAAGACCTTGAACCCGGCCACGGAATAGCCCGAGAACCGGACCCGGTCCTCCTTGTCGCGCATGGCGAGGAGGATGCGCCCGAGCTTGGCCTTCTTCACGTATTGCGCCGCCAGGATGCAGCCGAGGAGCAGGCCGCCATTGACGAAGTAGAGGATGAACTTCGCGCTGTCGGTGCGGATGTCCCAGCCGTGCAGGGTGCGCAGGTCGGTGATGCCATTGATGCCGCCGGTATAGCCCTGCTGGCCGACGATGAGGATCGTCAGGATGGCGGCGATGGCCTGGGTGATGATGGCGAAGTAGGTGCCGCCGACCCGGCGGGTGAACATCGCGAAGCCGATGATGAAGGCGAAGAACACCGGCACGGCCACGACGAGGATCAGCGTCAGCGGCAGGCTCTGGAACGGCTTCCACATCAGGGGCAGTTCGGTGATCTGGTTCCAGTCCATGAAGTCAGGGATGCCGGGCGTGGACTGGATCTTGGTGTTCTCGACGCTCGAGGCTTCGAGCTTCAGGTACATGGCCATGCAATAGCCGCCGAGCCCGAAGAAGACGCCCTGCCCGAGGGATAGGATGCCGGCATAGCCCCAGCACATGACGAGGCCCAGCGCCACGAAGGCGTAGGTCAGGTACTTGCCGACGAGGTTGAGGCGGAACGCGTCGAGGGTCGCCGGCAGGACGAAGAGGATGAGGCCGGCGAGGAGAGCGAGGCTCACCCACTCCATCGGCTTCATGAAGGGATTGTCGTTCACGGTGAGCGACTTCGACAGGGTCTGGACGGGGCTTGTCATCGGGATGGCCTCCTCAGCGCCGGACCTTGAGGGTGAACAGACCCTGCGGGCGAACCATCAGGATCCCGACGACGGCGAGCAGCGTCAGAACCTTGGCGGTGGAGCCGGACAGGAAGAATTCGAGGGTCGACTGAGTCTGCGAGATCGAGAAGGCCGAGGCGATGGTGCCGAGGAGGCTCGCCGCGCCGCCGAAGACGACGATCAGGAAGGTGTCGACGATGTAGAGCTGGCCCGAGGTCGGCCCGGTGGAGCCGATCATGGTGAAGGCCGAGCCCGCCACACCGGCGATGCCGCAGCCGAGGCCGAACGTGTAGCGATCCACCTTCTCCGTATCGATGCCGACCGCGCCCGCCATGGGGCGGTTCTGCATCACGGCGCGGACCTGCTGGCCGAAGCGCGAGCGGTACATCAGCAGGCCGACGCCGACGGTGATGAGGGTGGTGATCGCCATCACGAACAGGCCGTTGATCGGCACCTCGATCGTGTCGGTGACCTGGACCGAGCCGATGAGCCAGGAGGGCAGTTCGACGCCGACTTCGCGGGCCCCGAAGATGGTGCGGTAGGCCTGTTGCAGGATCAGCGAGAGGCCCCAGGTGGCGAGCAGCGTATCGAGGGGGCGCTTGTAGAGATGGCGGATGAGCGTCCATTCGACGATCATCCCCAGGGCTCCCGAGGCCAGGAAGGCCAGGATCATCGCCACGAAGAAGTAGACGCCGAACAGGCCGGGCAGGTGGGTCTGGAAGAAGGTCGAGCACAGATAGGTGACGTAGGCGCCGAGAATCATGAACTCCCCGTGCGCCATGTTGATCACGCCCATCTGGCCGAAGATGACCGCGAGGCCGAGCGCCATCAGCACGTAGACCGAGAACAGGATCAGGCCGGCGAAACCCTGCATCGCGAAGATCGCGCCGAGATCTCCGAGTGAATAGTCACCGAGCATGTTTTCGACCTTCCGAAGAATCCGACGTCTGCTTTGCAAGCATTGGGCCGATCGGGCGTGGCGCGGTGCGACCCTGAAAAGGCAGGCTCTCTCCCCCCTTGTTGGGAGGGCCGGCGTGGGGGTGGCTCGCTGGTCTCCGCTCCGGGAGGGTCACCCAACCACCCCCAGCCCTAACCCCTCCCCGCAAGGGGGAGGGGGCGCAGTCCTACTGGTAGCCCTTCGGGAAGGGGTTCGGCTCGATGAGCGCGGGGCTCTCGTAGACGATCTCGAACTGGCCGCTCGGCAGGGCCTTGGCGACGCGGGTCTTCGACCAGAGGTGGTGGTTCGGGTGGATCTTGACGTAGCCCTCGGGGGCTTCTTTGAACTCGATGTCGGCGGAGGCCGCGACCACCTTGTCGACGTCGAAGGAGCCGGCCTTTTCGCAGGCCATCTTCCACAGGAACGGGCCGAGATAGGCGGCCTGGGTCACGTCGCCGATGACGGTCTTCTCGCCCCACATCTTGTGGAAGGCGGCGACGAACTTCTCGTTGTTGGCGTTCTTGAGCGACTGGAAGTACTTCATGCAGGAATAGGCGCCCGCGATGTTGTCGCCGCCGATGCCGTCGATCTCGTCTTCCGTGACGGAGATGGTCAGCAGGGTCTGCTTGTTGAGGTCGATACCGGCCGCCTTGAGCTGCTTGTAGAACGCCACGTTCGAACCGCCGACGACGTCGGTGAAGATCACGTCGGGCTTGGTGAGCTTGATCTTGTTGATGACCGAGTTGAACTGCGTGTGGCCCAGCGGGAAATATTCCTCGCCGACGACCTTGGTCTTCAGCACGTTCTCGATGTGCTTGCGGGCGATCTTGTTCGAAGTGCGCGGCCAGATGTAGTCCGAGCCGATGAAGAAGAACGTCTTGGCACCCTTCTCCTTGGTCACCCAGTTGAGCGACTCCAAGATCTGCTGCGTGGCTTCCTGGCCGGTATAGATGACGTTCTTGGACTGCTCCAGACCCTCGTAGAAGGTCGGGTAGTACAGCAGGCCGTTATACTGTTCGAATACCGGGAGCGCGGCCTTGCGCGAGGCGGAGGTCCAGCAGCCCATCACGGCGGCGCAGTGGTCGTTGACGAGGAGCTTCTTGGCCTTCTCGGCGAAGGTCGGCCAGTCAGAGGCGCCGTCTTCCTGGATGATCTTGATCTTGCGGCCCAGCACGCCGCCCATCTCGTTGATCTGGGCGATGGCGAGCTTCTCCGCCTGGATCGATCCGGTCTCGGAGATCGCCATCGTGCCGGTGGCGGAGTGGAGGATGCCGACGGTGACTTCGGTATCGGTCACCGCGAGGCCGGTGGTGTTCACCGCCGAGGTCGGAGGGGCCGCAGCGAAGGCGCTGCGCGGCATCAGGGCCATGGCCGGAATGCTCGCCAGACCCATGAGAAGTTTGCGACGGAGGGCCGAGTGCGGTCCGTGCTCGTTGTCGGCTGCCATCCTGCGTGAACCCCTTCCAGGAAATGTCCCGCCGGCTCCCGCATAAGGCGGGCCGTTGCGGATGGCGGAAGCTAGGCGTGATGGCGCGGCGCAGCATATACGCTGTTTTGCGTAGGGTGAGAGGCTGAACGGCCCTCCTCCCCAGCGGATCTCGGGCTTGCCCGAGATCCGTCGAGCTTGTGGGGAGGAGTTGGAGGTGGGGGTGGTTGGGCGACCCTCCGCTTACGGAGGCTGGCGGAGCCACCCCCACTCCTAGCCTCTCCCCACAAGGGGGAGAGGGACGCGCTATGCGTGAAACAGCAGATGTGTGAATCCCGTAGCCCCATGAAGGGAGGCCTCGACGCGGCTCTCCTGGTGTACCAATGTCTCCCGGCCCCGCGGCACGGGGATTGCTGATCGACCGCCGTTTGCCCGTGACCCCATGCGGGCCGGCCCTTCCCCCCACGTGACGCCGACCGGGCAGACTGAACGACCCCATGAGCGGCCGCCAGCAGATTCCCCCGATCCGGCGAGCCTATAACCGCTTCGTCGCGGACGAGACCCTCGAGGATTACGCCCTTCGCTTCACCGCCAAGAAGGCGCGGCGCTGGTCGAGCCTGCGGGTGGCGCAGACGGCGCTGGGCTCGCTGTCGTTCCTGGCGCTGGAGGCGATCGGCGGCACCCTGGTCCTCGCCACCGGCTTCACCAACACCGTGACGGCGGTGCTGTTCGTGGGCGTGCTGATCTTCGCCACCGCCGTGCCGATCAGCCTCTATGCGGCGCGCTACGGCGTCGACATCGATCTCCTCACCCGCGGGGCCGGTTTCGGCTATCTCGGCTCCACCATCACCTCGCTGATCTATGCGAGCTTCACCTTCCTGTTCTTCGCCATCGAGGCGTCGATCATGGCGCTGGCGCTGCAACTCTGCCTCGGCCTGCCGCTCTGGATCGGCTATATCGTCAGCGCGGTCGTGGTGATCCCCCTCGTTATCTACGGGATCAGCCTGATCAGCCGGTTCCAGATCTGGACACAGCCGCTCTGGATCGGGCTCAACCTCCTGCCGCTCGGCTTCATCGCGTGGAAGGGCGGCCCCGCCCTCAGTAACCTCCTGTCCTATCCGGGGACGTCGGAAGCCGTCGGCTCGATCTCCACATTCATGGGTTACCCGATCTCGGGCTTCGACCTCGCCCAGTTCGGCCTCGCCTCCGGCATCCTCCTCGCATTGCTGGCGCAGATCGGCGAGCAGGTGGATTTCCTCCGCTTCGTGCCGCCGGCCGAGACGTCCGACTCGGGGAGCAATCCGCGCTGGTGGCTCGCCGTGCTCGGGGCCGGGGCGGGCTGGATCCTGCCCGGCATGTTCAAGATCATGCTCGGGGCCTTCCTGGCGGTGTTGGCCCTGGGACAGGGCGTGCCGCACGAACAAGCGGCCGAGCCGACGCAGATGTACGTGGTCGCCTTCGGCCACGTCATGCCCTCGCGGGAGGGGGCGGTGCTCCTCACCGGCCTGTTCGTGGTGATCTCGCAGCTCAAGATCAACGTCACCAACGCCTATGCCGGCTCCATCGCCTGGTCGAACTTCTTCTCGCGCCTGACGCATAGCCATCCCGGCCGCGTGGTCTGGCTCGTCTTCAACGTGGCCATCGCGCTGCTGCTGATGGAGCTGGGCATCGACAAGACCCTCGCCAGCACGCTCTCGCTCTACGCCGTGGTGGTCTCGGCCTGGGTCGGCGCGCTCTCGGCCGATCTGGCCGTCAACAAGCCCCTCGGCCTGTCGCCGCCGGGCATCGAGTTCAAGCGGGCGCATCTCTATGCCGTGAACCCGGTCGGCACGGGGGCCTCGGCCCTGGCGCTGCTCGCCGGTTTCCTCGCTCATGCGGGCCTGCTCGGCGCGGGACTCCGGAACTTCGCACCGCTGCTCTCCCTCGTCACCGCCTTCGCGGCGGCGCCCGCCATCGCCTTCGCCACCGGCGGACGCTACTATCTCGCGCGGCCCGCCATCGCCGATTGGGGCGCCCGCGCGGAGATCCAGTGCACCGTCTGCGAGCATCCGTTCGAAGGCGAGGACATGGCCCATTGCCCTGCCTATGCCGGGCCGATCTGCTCGCTCTGCTGCTCGCTGGACGCTCGCTGCGGCGACCTGTGCAAGCCGCATGGCCGTCTGGAGGCACAGGCCCAGAGCGCGCTGACCCGGATCATGCCGGCCAAGACCGCCGCCTGGATCGGGGCGCCTCTCGGGCGCTACCTCGCCCTGATGCTCACGCTGGTCTCGGTGATCGGGCTGATCCTCGGGATCGTCCATGCGGGCATCGCCACCGCCCAGCCCGAGCATGGCGAGACCCTGCGCGCTGCGCTGACCAGCGTGTTCTTCATTCTCGTGGTCATCCTCGGCATCGTCGCCTGGCTGTTCGTCCTCGCCCAGGAGAGCCGCCGCGTGGCGCAGGAGGAGACCGCCCGCCAGACGGCCCTCTACGAGGCCGAGATCGAGGCCCACAAAATCACCGACGCCAAGCTGCAGCAGGCCAAGGAGACGGCCGAGGCCGCCAACCTCGCCAAGAGCCGCTACGTGGTGGGCATGAGCCACGAGCTGCGCACCCCGCTCAACGCCGTCCTCGGCTACGCGCAACTGCTCGAGGGCGACGACGACATCCCGGCCCCGCGCCGCAACGGCATCCGCGTCATCCGGCGCAGCGCCCAGCACCTGTCTGGCCTGATCGATGGCCTCCTCGACATCTCCCGCATGGAGGCGGGGCGTCTCCAGATCCACCGCAACGAGTTCCGCCTCGCCGAATTCCTGGACCAGATCGTCGACATGGTCCGGCTCCAGGCCAACGCCGCCGGCCTCGAATTCCGGTTCTCGCGCCCGCCCACGCTGCCGGCCGTGGTAGCGGCGGACGAGAAGCGCCTGCGCCAGATCCTGCTCAACCTCCTCTCCAACGCGATCAAGTTCACGGAAACCGGCTGGGTCGCCCTGGAGATGAGCTATCGCAGCCAGGTGGCGGTGTTCTCGATCCGCGACAGCGGTCTCGGCATTCCCGAAAGCGATCTGCAGCGGATCTTCGGACCCTTCGAGCGCGGCTCGCTGCCCGCCGCCCGCAACACGCCGGGAACCGGGCTCGGGCTCACCATTGCGCATCTCCTCGCCCAGGTGATGGGCGGCGAGGTCAGCGTGGAGAGCGAGGTCGGCCGTGGCACCTGCTTCAGCCTCCGGCTCATGCTGGCCTCGGTACACCGTCCGGCCGGTCCCAAGCCTGCGGAGCCGTCCGAGCGTGCCGCCGGCAGCCGGCGGGAGAGACCGGTCCATGTCGGGCCGCCGCGCGTGGTGCTGGTGGCCGACGACGATGCCGCGCATCGCGCCCTCATGCGCGAGGTGCTCGAACCGCTCGGCCTCGTCGTGCTGGAATCCCCCGACGGGCCGCATTGCCTGAACCTGGCGATGGAGCGGCGGCCCGACATCATCCTCCTCGACATCGCCATGCCGGGGATGAGCGGCTGGGCCGTGGCCAAGGCCCTGCGCGACGGCGGGCTCTCCTCCCGCATCGCCATCATGTCCGCCAACGTCCACGAGATCAGCCCGATCCGGGGCGACGACGCTCCGCATGACGAGATCATCCCGAAGCCCTTCGACCTACGCGACTTCCTGGAGCGGATCGACCGGCTGCTGGCGCTGGGCCAGCCCGCCCCGCCCGCGCCCGCCTTGGCCGAGGCTCCGCCCCGGAGCGGACGAGGCGGCGAATCCCTGCGCCAGGACCACATCGCCGAGCTGATCCGCCTCGGCCGGATCGGTCATGTCCGCGGGATCGAGGCCAAGCTGACGGAGCTCGAAGGCCAGTCGGCCATGCCCGCCGAGATCGCTGCGCAGATGCGCGGGCTCGTCGCCTCCTACGACCTCCGGCGCTACGTGCGCGTCCTCGAAGGGATGCGCGATGGCTGAGATGCAGCGCGACATCGTCCTCGTCGTGGACGATTCCCCCGAGACCCTGAGCTTCCTCACCGAGGCGATCGAGCGCTCCGGCGCCACCGTCCTGGTGGCGGTGGCCGGCGATCTCGCCTTGGCGCTGGTGGAAGAGATCACCCCCGACATCATCCTGCTCGATGCGATGATGCCCGGCATGGACGGGTTCGAGACCTGCCGCCGCCTGAAGGCGCGCAGCGACCTCGCCCTCGTGCCCGTGATCTTCATGACCGGCCTGTCCGAGACCGAGCATATCGTGAAGGGCCTGGAGGCGGGCGGCAGCGACTACGTCACCAAGCCCATCGCCCCCGACGAGATCCTGGCCCGCATCCGCGTGCATCTAGCGAGCGCGCGGGCCGCGCAGAGCGCCCGGGCCGCCCTCGACACGACCGGCCGCACGCTCTTCGCCGTGGATCGCCAGGGCACCGTCCTGTGGAGCACGCCGCAGGCCGCCCGTGTGCTGGCCAAGCTCGGCGACGGGGGCTCGCGCCTGCCCGAGGCCGGCCGTTCCTGGCTCGCCGAACAGCTGAAGGGCGGCAACGCGGCCTCCGTCACGCTGCCGGATACGGAAGGCGCCACCCATAGTCTCAGCCTGATCGGCACCACCGGCGACGAGGTGCTGCTGCGCCTCTCCCGCGATGCTTCCGCCAGCGGCATCGAGCGCCTGCGCGCCAACCTGCCGATCACCGCCCGCGAGGCCGACGTGCTGTTCTGGTTGTCGCGGGGCAAGGCGAGCCGCGATATCGGCGACATCCTCGGCCTGTCACCGCGCACGGTGACGAAGCATCTGGAGAGCATCTACGCCAAGCTCGGCGTCGAGAACCGCACAGCCGCCTCGATGATCGCCTCCCGCTACATCGACGATCAGGCCTGAGACCAAGCCTCGACCTGCCCTAAAGCAGGCGAACACCGGATTTCGAGACTGCCCATCTCGTATCCCCATCGGCTGAACGGTTCAGGTACCGGCGCGGGCCCCTTCTCCTGAAAGGAGGGCTCTCCTACGGGCCCGGCGGCCCTTGGGAACGACGGTATCTCGCCTTCCACCGGTCCTGAAAGCTTACCGGATGCGGCAGGATACGAGTTACAAGGAAGCCCGTCGCGCCTCATGTCGAACCCTCTTGGATAGGGCGAACAAGCGTCGAGCGGATGTATGAATCCAGTCGCCCCCGGGCGGAGATCCTTCGGCCTTCGGTAGCGCGGGCGTGTCGGGACGGGAAACCGGAAGCGGAAATGTGCGCGTTCGCACGCTCCTTCTCCCGGCGCGCCGGGTTGGGCCTGACGATTGTTGACATTCATCAGGCGTAACGTAGGTTCTGGTCATGGCCGGAGCGGGCGCCGCTCAACGGAAACACCGCCCCCTCGTTTCTTTTGAGTGGCGTACCGCTCCGGTCCTTTTTCTGAAGCTGATCCTCCCCGAGAAGACAGCCGTCACGCCCTCTCGGCGTGGCGGCTTTCTCGCGTTCTGCTTGTGCTGCGATGGTCTTCCGGGGTAGCGACCTCGCATCGGATCACGAGGACGCCCCCGTTGAGCACCCGCGCATGTTGCGCTCTCGCCCTCCTCATCGCCCTGGCGGGGGCTGGATTGCGCCTCGTCGTGCCGGTGACGCCGACGGATGCGGCCTATCACGCGGTGGTCGAGGCCTATCCGTCGAAGCCGCTGCCCTGAGGGCTTCGAACGGCCCGCCGCCCGCACCCTGGAAACAGCCCGGAAACTTCCGCGCCGCACTGGCGTCGCAATAGTCCTGCATCTCTGGCGGTGATGCTGAGCGAACGATCGACGGGCAAGGCCCCCCGGCAAACGTGCACGATTTCTTGCGCGGTTCTGGATCGTCGCCCCGCTGCGTGGTGGTCGCGCCCCCTGTTCCGTCGGGACTCCCGTCTCCATTTCGGTCAGACTGCGTGGTGCCGGTCGGAAACGAGCGGCCGGATTGTCGAGGCATGAACGAACAATCGCCCATCCGGACCGAGACGGCCCGGCAAATCGGACCTGAGGCACCGGCGCCCACGCGCCGGCGAAGCCGCACGGGGACGTGGCTCATCCTGCTCCTCCTTCTCGCGGGGGGCGGCGCGGCCGGCTACCGGTACTATCTCGCGCCCAAATCTGCGACGGAGACAGCCGCCGACGGCGCGCCCGCGCGCGGCAAGGGCGCCCGTGGACGACCCGGCGACATGGCCCAGGCTGTGGGCGTCGCCACGGTCTCGGCCGGCGAGATCCCGGTGGTGCTGTCGGGCCTCGGCACGGTGACGCCGCTCGCCACCGTGACGATCCAGTCGCAGATCAGCGGCTACCTCATGGAGATCGGCTTCCGCGAGGGCCAGACCGTCAAGAAGGGCGATTTCCTGGCCCAGATCGACCCGCGGATCTACGAGGCGCAGCTCGCCCAGTATCAGGGCCAGCTCGCCCGCGATCAGGCGCTGCTGCAGAATTCGAAGCTCGACCTCGCCCGCTTCCAGCGCCTCAGCCTGCAGGATTCGATCTCCAAGCAGAACGTGGACACGCAAGCGGCCCTGGTGAAGCAGAACGAGGGCACGGTCGCCATCGACCAGGCCCAGGTCGACCAGCAGAAGCTCAACATCGCCTATACGCGCATCGTCTCGCCCGTGGAGGGCCGCGTCGGCCTGCGCCAGATCGACCAGGGCAATTACGTCACCGCCGCGTCCACCAACATCGTGGTGGTGACGCAGCTGCATCCGATCTCGGTGGTCTTCACCCTGCCCGAGGACGACGTGGCGCGCGTCATGCGCCGCCTGCGCTCGGGCGCGAAGCTCACGGTGACCGCCTACGACCGGGGCGATGCCAACGTGCTCGCCACCGGCACCCTCGACACGGTGGACAACCAGATCGACACCACCACCGGCACGGTGAAGCTGCGCGCCCTGTTCGACAACAAGGACGAGAGCCTGTTCCCGAACCAGTTCGTCAACGCCAAGCTCACCGTGGACATCGTGCGGGACACGCCCATCATCCCCACCGCCGCGATCCTGCGTGGCACGCCGGGCGCCTACGTCTACCTCCTCGACGGCGACGACAAGGTCGTGGTCCGCCCGATCACCGTAGGCGAGGCCGAGGGCGCCCGCACCGCCGTCACCAAGGGGCTGGCGGTGGGCGACCGAGTCGTGGTCGACGGGACCGACCGCCTGCGCGACGGCGCCAAGGTCCGCGTCACAGAGGGCGGCAAAGGCCAGCCGGCGCCCCCCGGTGAACCTGCGGCGCCCGGCCAAGCGGCACCTGCAGCCGACGCCACGGCCACGACATCGACGCCCGCCGCCGGGACACCTCCCGAAAACCCGCCGCAGAAGCGCGAGCGCCGCAGAGAGCGGCCGGCGGCGCAATGAGCGCCTTGTCGCCTATGACTGGCGCGCTGTTCGACGCATCCATGGGCGCACCGGACGTCACAGTGATCCGTTTCCCGACGAAGGCTTGGCCGGATCGCACGGGTGACGCGGGTTCCCTTTCCTGGAAGGAGAGGGACAGGGTGAGGTGTGTGACCCTTCCGGAGATCGACTACACCTCACCCCAACCCTCTCCTTCCAGGACAGGAGGCACGGGGCGCTTCACGCCGACGGTCGCGCAGGTCCGAGACCCGGTGGGGGGAGGGCTCGCCCCATGAACCCGTCCCGCATCTTCATCCTGCGGCCCGTGGCCACCACGCTGTTCATGCTGGCGATCCTGCTGGTCGGCATGGTGTCGTACCTGAACCTGCCGGTCTCGGCCCTGCCGTCGGTGGATTACCCGACGATCCAGGTTCAGACCTTCTATCCCGGCGCCAGCCCCGAGGTGATGACCTCTGCCGTGACGGCACCGCTCGAGCGGCAGTTCGGCCAGCTCGCCAACCTCAACCAGATGACCTCGCAGAGTTCCGCGGGCGCGTCGGTGATCACGCTTCAGTTCAGCCTGGATCTCGGCCTCGACATCGCCGAGCAGCAGGTCCAGGCGGCGATCAACGCGGCGGGCAACCTGTTGCCCTCCGACCTGCCGGCGCCGCCGGTCTACGCCAAGGTCAACCCGGCCGACGCGCCGATCCTGACGCTGGCCCTGACCTCGACGACGATGCCGCTCACCGAGGTGCGCGACCTCGCCGAGACGCGCCTCGCCCAGAAGATCAGCCAGGTCTCCGGCGTCGGCCTCGTCAGCATGGGCGGCGGCCAGCGCCCCGCCGTGCGCGTGCGCTTCAATTCGCGGGCGCTGGCCGCCTACGGCCTCAACATCGACGACCTGCGCACCACCATCACCAACCTCAACGTCAATACGCCCAAGGGCACGATCGACGGGCCGACCCAATCCTACGCCATCAACGCCAACGACCAGATCCGCGATCCGAAGGCCTACGAGCAGGCGATCATCGCCTACAAGAACGGCTCGGCGGTGCGGCTGTCGGACGTCGCCGACGTGGTCAACGGCCCGGAGAACACCAAGCTCGGCGCCTGGATGGACGAGACGCCCGCCGTCATCCTCAACATCCAGCGCCAGCCCGGCGCCAACGTCATCGCCACCGTCGACAAGATCAAGGCGCTGCTGCCCCAGCTGCAGGGGACGCTGCCCGCCGCGATCACGGTGACGCCGCTCACCGACCGCACCACCACCATCCGCGCCTCGGTGCACGACGTGCAGGTGGAGCTGGCGCTCGCCATCGGCCTCGTGGTGCTGGTGATCTTCCTCTTCCTGCGCAGCCTGTCCGCGACCCTGATCCCGAGCCTGTCGGTGCCGCTCTCGCTGATCGGCGCGCTCTCGATCATGGACCTCTACGGGTTCTCCCTCGACAACCTGTCCCTGATGGCGCTGACGATCGCGACGGGCTTCGTCGTCGACGACGCCATCGTGGTCATCGAGAACATCGCCCGCCACGTGGAGGAGGGCGATTCGCCGATGGAGGCGGCCCTGAAGGGCAGCCGCGAGATCGGCTTCACCATTATCTCGCTCACCGTCTCGCTCATCGCGGTGCTGATCCCGCTCCTGTTCATGGGCGACGTGGTGGGACGCCTGTTCCACGAATTCGCGATCACGCTCGCCGCCACTATCGTGATCTCGGCGGTGGTCTCGCTCACCCTCGTGCCGATGCTGTGCGCGCGCCTGCTCAAGCACGCGCCGGAGGCCAAGCGCCGCGAAGGATTTATCGCGCGGACCGGCCGGCGGGCCATGGACGGCGTGATCTCCGGCTACGGGCGGATGCTGCGCGTGGTGCTCAACCACCAGGGCCTGACCCTCGTCGTCACCCTCGCCACCATCGCGCTCACCGCCTACCTGTTCGTGGTCATCCCCAAGGGGTTCTTCCCGGTCCAGGACACGGGCGTGATCCAGGGCGTGACCCAGGCCGACCAGACCGTCTCCTATGCCGAGATGGCCGACCGCCAGCAGCAACTCGCGCGGATCGTCCTGCAGGACCCGGATGTGGCGAGCCTGTCCTCGTTCATCGGCGTCGACGGGCAGAACGTGACGCTCAATTCCGGCCGCTTCCTCATCAACCTGAAGCCGCACGAGGGCCGCGCCACCGATGCCAGCGCGATCATCCGCCGCCTGAAGGAAGCGACGCGCGGGGTCGCCGGCATCCGGCTCTACATGCAGCCGGTGCAGGACCTCACCATCGACACGGCGGTGAGCGCGACGCAGTATCAGGTGATCCTCGAGAACCCGAACCTCTCGGAGTTCGAGACCTGGGTGCCGCGCTTCGTCCAGGCGCTGCAGCGCTCGCCGCTGCTGTCGGACGTGGCGAGCGACCTGCAGGGCAACGGGCTGGCGGCCTACGTCACCATCGACCGGCCCACCGCCGGCCGCTACGGCATCACCCCCGCCACCGTGGACAACGCCCTCTACGACGCTTTCGGCCAGCGCATCGTCTCGACGATCTTCACCCAGTCGAACCAGTACCGGGTGATCCTCGAGGCCGACCCGGACCTGCACAAGACCCTCGACAGCCTCAACGGCATCTTCCTGCCCTCCTCCACGGCGGCCTCGGGGCAGGTGCCGCTCTCGGCGGTGGCGCGGATCAGCGAGCGCCGGGCGCCGCTCCTCATCAGCCATCTCGGCCAGTTCCCGGCCACCACCGTCTCGTTCAACCTCGCCGAGGGGGTGGCGCTGGGCGATGCGGTGAAGACGATCGAGGCGGCGCGGACAGAGATCGACCTGCCGCCGAGCTTCCGCGTGGTGCCGCAGGGCTCGGTCTTCGCCTTCCAATCGGCGCTCTCGAACCAGCTCTTCCTGGTGATCGCCGCCATCGTCACCGTCTATATCGTGCTCGGCGTGCTCTACGAGAGCTTCGTCCACCCGATCACGATCCTCTCGACCCTGCCCTCAGCGGGGATCGGCGCGCTGGTCGGCCTGATGCTCTACGGGCTGCCGCTGGACATCATCGGCGTCATCGGCATCGTGCTCCTCATCGGCATCGTGAAGAAGAACGCGATCATGATGATCGACTTCGCGCTCCAGGCCGAGCGCGAGGAGGGCATGGCCCCGCGCGACGCGATCTACGAGGCCTGCCTCCTGCGCTTCCGCCCGATCCTGATGACGACGCTCGCCGCCCTGTTCGCGGCGGTGCCCCTCATCCTCGGCACCGGCGTCGGTTCCGAACTGCGCCAGCCGCTCGGCATCGTCATCGCCGGCGGCCTCATCGTCTCCCAGGTCCTGACCCTGTTCACCACCCCGGTGATCTACCTCGCCTTCGACCGCCTGGAGCGGCGGTTCAAGCGCGGCGGCGGCGCGAAGGCTGCGGGGGTGACGCCGTGAACCGGGCTGCCGACTTCCCTCCCCCCTCTGCGGGGGAGGGTGGCCCCCGGAGGGGGTCGGGAGAGGGGAGCCCGGTTTCCGGATTGGGCGCGCAGAGCGACGAGGTGCGCATCCTCGTCAGACCTACTCCGCGTCTGCGTGCGTTCGCCCGTGAGCAACGTCGGCTCCGCACCTTGGCCGAGGATGCGTTCTGGCAGCAGGTGCGCGGTAGCCGCTTCCGTGGGCTCAAGTTCAGACGCCAGGTTCCCCTGCCGCCCTACATCGCCGATTTCCTCTGCGCGTCCGCCCGTCTGATCGTCGAACTCGACGGAGCCCCCCATGACGAGGCCGAACGCCGTGATCGCGATGCCGCGCGCGATGTCTGGCTGCGGGAGCAGGGTTTCGAGATTCTGCGCTTCCCGAACGACCGTGTCCTGAGCGATCTCGCTTCGGTCCTCGACACGGTCGGCGCGACCGTCGAGGCGCGACTGGCTCGCGCCACCTCCGGCCGCGTCGCTCCCCTCTCCCGACCCGGCCTGACGGCCGGGCCTCCCTCCCCCGCAGAGGGGGGAGGGAGGCC
>NZ_VRVC01000037.1:0-38349 GCF_008040005.1 Methylobacterium sp. WL19 | reverse complement strand
CCCACGGCACTGCCCCGCCGCGGTTGGCTCCTGCCCCCACCGGCCGCGCGCGCCACCGGCCCGACCCGCGCCCCTGCGCCCGGCGCCGGGCCGGTGGCGGGCTCAGCCGTTGCGGTCATGATCCATCGTCCTCGTGGGAGTGCCGTGGGCCGGCTTCAAAGCGATGCGGGTTCCGGTAGGGTGGCGGGATCGTCCCGACCGGCTAGAATGGCCCACACGGATTGCATGCAAAACAGGGCCGGCAGATGATCGATTTGTATAGCGATACGCAAACGCGGCCCACACCCGGCATGCGTGAGGCCATGGCCCGCGCGGAGGTGGGTGACGAGCAATCCGATTCCGATCCGACGACCCTGGCCTTGTGCGAGCGCGTCGCCGACCTGCTCGGGATGGAAGCGGGGGTGTTCATGCCCTCGGGCACGATGTGCAACCTCGTCTCGATCCTGGTCCAGACCCGGCCCGGCGACGAGATCGTGGTCGACGATCAGTCCCATATCTACAACACCGAGGCCGCCGGCTCGGCGGCCATCGGCGGCGTCTCGGTGAAGGCTCTTTCCACCCCGGCCGGCCTCTTCACGCCAGAGGCGTTCGAGGCGGCGATCCGCCCCCCCGCCCGCACCGCGCCGCGCTCGGCCCTGGTCTCGGTGGAGCAGACCACGAGCTTTTCGGGCGGCTCGGTCTGGCCGCTCACCGACATGCGCCGCATCCGCGACCTCGCCCATCACAAGGGCATGAAGGCGCATATCGACGGGGCGCGCCTCCTCAACGCCGTGGCCGCCACCGACATCTCCGCCAGGGACTACGCCAAAGGCTTCGACAGCGTCTGGATCGATCTGAGCAAGGGACTCGGCTGCCCGGTCGGCGCCGTCCTGTGCGGCGCGAGCCACTTCATCGTCGAGGCGTGGCGGTGGAAGTACCGGCTCGGTGGCGCCATGCGCCAGTCGGGAATCCTGGCCGCCGCGGGCCTCTACGCCCTCGATCACCATGTGGACCAGCTGGAACTCGACAACGCCAATGCCGGCGAGCTGAAGGCCCGCATCACCGGCGCGCCGGGTCTCGCCATCGAGCCCGATGCGGCCCAGTCCAACATCCTGTGCTTCTCGGTGGAGGCGCTGGGCATCACCGCAACCGCCTTCGCCGAAGCGTGTCTCGCGGAAGATGTGCGTATCCGCGCCATCGGCGCGCATCAGATCCGGGCGACCACCCATCTCGACGTCGACCGGGCCGGCATCCTGCAAGCGGCGGACGTGATCCGGGCGCAGGCCGCACGGTTTCATGAGGTGCGCCGCTGAGCCGCCGTCACGATGCGACGCCGGCGTCCGGCGGACACGTTGTCTCCCGCCCCGCCGCCGCCCGGCGCTTGTTGCGCAGGTGCCCGAATAGGATGTCGCTGAGCTCATTGCCGGCGCGCCTGCGCAATGCATCGAGGATTTCCTCATGCTCGCGCATCGCCTCGCCCCAGCGGTCGCGATTCTCGTCGAGATTGGCCGAGTAGCGCACACGGCGCAGGCGCCCGGCGAAATTGGCGTAACTCGCTCGCAACGGCTCGTTGTCCGCCGCCTGCACGATCCGGTCGTGGATCGCCTGGTTGCAGGCGAAGTAGCCGTGCAGGTCGCGCCGCATGTAGCAGCCGTACATCTCGTGATGCAGCCGCTCGATCTCGTCATAGGCGGCGGGCGTGATCTTCTCGCAGGCCAGGCGTCCGGCCAGGGCCTCGAGCCCGCCCATGACGTCGAACAGATCCACGAGTTCCTCGGCGCCGAGCTGGCGCACCCGCGCGCCCCGGTTCGGCAGGAGCTCGATCAGCCCCTCCGAAGCCAGCACCTTCAGCGCCTCGCGCAGTGGCGTGCGCGAGATGCCGAAGCGCTCGCAGAGCATCCGCTCCGGCACCCGCGCGCCGACGGCCAGATTGCCCTCGACGATGTAGTCCCGCAGGCGTGCCAGAAGCTCGCCGTGGAGGGATTTCGCCAGCGACGGCATCGCGGAAAGACGCGCTCCATCGGCGGGTTCGAGGCCGGCATCGGCCTCCGGTTCAGTGACAGGCCCAAGCACCATAATGCGAACCTAGCAGCCGAAAGCAGGAAGGTCGAGACGAGATGTTCGCATAATAATGCTTGCCCTCTCAAAAAATGAATGCAATTTTCTGCTCCGACGCACAGTGGATCATCGATCCGGGCGCAGCTTTCCCTCGACCGGCCATCGCGGAGATCTCGATGACGACACGGACCGGACGCCATTTCCTGCATATTCCAGGCCCCAGCCCGGTGCCCGAGCGTGTCCTGCGCGCCATGGACATGCCGGTGATCGACCATCGCGGCCCCGATTTCGCCGGACTCGGCAAGGCGGTGCTGGAAGGCGCCCAGGCCATCTTCCAGACGCGGTCGCCGGTGATCATCTATCCGGGTTCCGGCACGGGTGCCTGGGAATCGGCTATCGTCAATACGCTCTCGGCCGGCGACCGGGTGTTGATGTTCGAGACAGGCCATTTCGCCACCCTGTGGCGCCAGATGGCGGCGCGCTGGGGCATCGAGGTGGAGTTCGTCCCCGGCGACTGGCGCCGCGGGGTCGATCCGGCGCAGGTCGAGGCGATCCTGGCCGAGGACCGCGCCAAGTCGATCAAGGCCGTGATGGTGGTGCATAACGAGACCTCCACCGGCGCCACGAGCCGGATCGCGGAGATCCGCAAGGCGATCGACCGGGCGAACCATACCGCGCTCTTCCTCGTGGATACGATCTCGGGGCTCGGCTCGGCCGAATATGCCCATGACGAATGGGGCGTCGACGTCGCGGTGAGCTGCTCGCAGAAGGGCCTGATGCTGCCGCCGGGCCTCGGTCTCGTCGCCCTGTCGGACAAGGCTCTGGCCGCCGCGAAGACAGCGACTCTGCCCCGTTCCTACTGGGATTGGGAAGACATGCTGAAGCCGAATACCGGCGGCTACTTCCCCTATACCCCCGCCACGAACCTCCTCTACGGCCTGCGCGAAGCCATCGCCATGTTGCGAGAGGAAGGCTTGGCCGAGGTCTTTGCCCGCCACCAGCGTCTCGCCGCCGCCACCCGCGCCGCCGTCGAGGGCTGGGGCCTGGAGGTTCTGTGCCGGGAACCGTCGGAATACTCGCCCGTGCTCACCGCCGTGGTGATGCCGGAGGGCCATGACGCGGATGCCCTGCGCACTCTGATCCTCGAGAAATACGACCTCTCCCTCGGCACCGGGCTCGCCAAGATGGCGGGCAAGATCTTCCGCATCGGCCATCTCGGCGAATGCAACGACCTGATGCTGATGGCGGCGCTGTCGGGCGTCGAGATGGGCCTCAAGGCCGGCGGCGTCCCGCACGCGCGCGGCGGTGTGCTGGCGGCCATGGACGCCCTGCGCTCCGGTATCGACGATTGAAAACGGCTTCCCCCAAGGAAGGCGGGGCGACTGGGCGCCGATCCGAGTAGACGACCTCTACCGTGCAGCAATGGGTGCGCGGTCCGGGCGTGAGCATCCCCTCGCCCCGCCTGCGGGGAGAGGGAAACCCACGCCTCCGTTCGCGTGAGGCATCAGGCGCGATTGCCCTTCCGGCACGGAGGACACGCACCACAGCAACAGACGCCTCTACCCTACGAGAGAGCAAGAAAAAGCGACGACCCAGCCAGACCCAACCACGCGTGATCCCACAAACAACCGGTGATCAAACCGGGGCGGGTGGCGCGCTCAACCCGAGGAAACCCCGATGACGCCAGCTAAAAGACGCGTCTCCGCGTCGAACATGGTGCTGTTCCTGCTCTGCCTGATGTATTTCGTCACCTATCTCGACCGGGTGAACATCGCCACGGCGGGCGGCGAGATCATGAAAGATCTCGGGCTCTCGAACACCCAGTTCGGCCTGATCCTGTCCGCCTTCGCCTATCCCTACGCGATCTTCCAGGTCATCGGCGGCTCGGTGGGCGACAAGTTCGGCGCGCGGCGGACCCTCCTCGTCTGCGGCCTGATCTGGGCCTCGGCGACGATCCTCACCGGGTTCGTGGGCGGGCTCATCAGCCTGTTCCTCGCCCGCGTCCTCCTCGGCTTCGGCGAAGGCGCCACTTTCCCCACTGCCACCCGCGCCATGCAGAACTGGACCGCGCCGGGCAAGCGCGGCTTCGCGCAGGGCATCACGCATGCCTTCGCTCGACTGGGCAACGCGGTGGCGCCGCCCATCGTGGCCTTCCTGATCTACCAGTTCGGCTGGCGCATCGGGTTCGTCATCTTAGGGGTGGCGAGCTTCGCCTGGGTCGTGGTCTGGTACCTCTACTTCCGCGACGACCCGAAGGATCACCCTGCGATCACACCGGAGGAACTCGCGGTGCTGCCGCCCCCGAGCCAAGTGGGCGCCAAGCAGAACGTGCCCTGGGGCCGCCTGACCCGGCGCATGCTACCGGTGACGCTGACCTATTTCTGCTACGGCTGGACCTTGTGGCTGTTCCTCGGTTGGCTGCCGAGCTTCTTCAAGCTCAACTATGGGCTGGACCTGAAGAACTCCGCCCTGTTCGCCTCGGGCGTGTTCTTCGCCGGCGTCGTCGGCGACACCCTCGGCGGCGTGTTCAGCGACCGCATCCTGAAGCGCACAGGGGATCTCAAGCTCGCCCGGCTCAGCGTCATCGTGGTCGGCTTCCTCGGCGCGGCGGCGAGTCTCACCGGCGTGTTCTTCACACGGGACCTGACCCTGGTGGCGCTGCTGCTCAGCTCCGGCTTCTTCTTCGCCGAATTGGTGATCGGCCCGATCTGGTCGGTGCCGATGGACATCGCGCCGAAATATTCGGGCACGGCAGCGGGCCTGATGAATACCGGCTCGGCGGTGGCGGCGATCATCTCGCCGATCGTGTTCGGGATGATCGTGGACATGACGGGAAGCTGGACCCTGCCCTTCGTCGGCTCCATCGGCCTTTGCCTCCTGGGCGCGGTCCTCGCCTTCACCATGCACCCGGAGCGCCCGTTCGAAGAGGAGCCGGTGGTACCGCCCCTGGGACGGGCGGTTCCTGCGGAGTAGCGCGATCCTGGCTGCGCTGGCTTGAGCCGAAGCCAGAGCGCAATCCCCTCTCCCCGCAGGCGGGGAGAGGAGATGCACACAGCGAGTCGTGTCCTCCTCGCGTAACGCCACCGCCGGCGGGCCGCACCCACCCCCGGCGCAAAACAGGAATCGAGCACGATGGATCACTCCGTGCACGAAGAACCCCGCCCCCTCCCCCTCGCGGGCATCCGCGTCCTCGACGTGACGCAGGTGATGGCGGGGCCGTTCTGCAGCATGCTGCTCGGCGATCTCGGAGCGGATGTCATCAAGGTGGAGCCGCCGGGCACGGGCGACCAGACCCGCAGCGCCATGGGGTTCAAGATGAAGGGGCCCGACAGCATGGGCTTCCTCAACATGAACCGGAACAAGCGCAGCCTCGCCCTGAACCTCAAATCCGATGCCGGGCGCGACCTGCTCCTCGATATGGCCGCCAATGCGGATGTGCTGGTCGAGAATTACCGGCCCGGCGTGATGGCGCGCCTCGGCCTCGGATACGAGGCGATGCGCGCCCGCAATCCAGGGCTCATCTATGCGAGCATTTCGGGCTTCGGCCAGTCGGGTCCCTGGGCGAAGCGCCCCGGCTACGACCTGATGGCCCAGGCGATGTCGGGGGTGATGAGCGTCACCGGCCATCCGGGCGGTCCGCCGGTGAAGGCCGGCGTGCCGGTCGCCGATATCGGCTGCGCGTTGTTCACCGTCTACGCGATCCTTTCAGCCTATATCGGCCGACAGGCGAGCGGTGAGGGCCAGTATATCGACGCCTCGCTTTTCGACGCGGCCCTGGCCTTCTCGATCTGGGACGTCTCGGAATATTGGGGGACGGGACGGATCCCGCAGCCGCTCGGCACCTCCAACCGCATGAGCGCCCCCTACCAGGCGGTGCGGGCCTCGGACGGCTACTTCGTCATGGGGGCCACGAACCAGAAGCTCTGGCGCCTGCTCTGCGACGTGCTCGATCGCGCCGAACTGTTCGAGGATGCCCGCTTCGTCGACATCCCCGCGCGCCTCGCCAACCGCGAAGAGCTGATCGAGGAGCTGGAGCGGAGCTTTGCCGCCAGGACCAGTGAGGAATGGGTGTCTCTGCTTCTCGCTGCCGGCATTCCGGCCGGCCGCATGAACACCTATCCGGAAGCGTTCGAAAGCGAGCATGGCCGGCACAGGCAGATGCGCATCGAGGTTCCCCACCCGATCGAGGGCACGGTGCCGAACATCGGTTTCCCCGTGAAGCTCACGGGCACACCGCAGCGTGCCCGCAGGCATGCGCCGCTTCTCGGCGAACATACCGAGGACGTGCTCTCGGAGTTCGGCCTCTCGGCGGACGAGATCGAGGCCCTGCGCTTGCGCGGCGCCTTCGCCGCCTGAGCGGGAGCCAGCACGTCATAGGCCCGTCAGACCCATGGGGAGCGAACGGCATCTGGGGCGGCCCAGGCTTTGCCGGGCTCGCGGAGGATGGCAGAACCGCGCGAGCGGAGCCGCCTCCGGCGCCATGAAGGGATGACGACATGACGGTGTCGAATGACGACGAGCTGGCCGGCCTGAAGCGGATCGGGCGCATCGTCGCCGACACCCTCGAGGCGATGGGCAAGGCCATCGAGCCCGGCATGACCACCCGCGACCTCGACGGGATCGGGCGGCGGATCATGGAGTCGGCCGGAGCTCGCCCGGCACCGGAACTCGTCTACGCCTTCCCCGGAGCCACCTGCATCAGCGTCAACGAGGAAATCGCCCACGGCATTCCGAGCGACCGCAGGATCAATCCGGGCGATCTCGTCAATATCGACGTGTCCGCCGAGAAGGACGGCTACTTCGCCGATACGGGCGCGTCCTTCGCGGTGCCGCCGGTGACGCGGGCGGTGGAGCGACTGTGCAGGGACGGGCGCCGAGCGATGTGGACAGGCCTGCGCCAGGTCGGTACCGGCAAGCCCCTGGCCGATATCGGACGGGCCGTCGGAGCCTTCGCGCGGAAGAACGGCTACACTCTCGTCCGCAACCTCGCGAGCCACGGCGTCGGCCTGTCATTGCACGAGGAACCGACCGAGATCGCCACCTGGCCCGACGCCTCCGAGCGACGGATCATGCAGGAGGGGCTGGTCTTCACCGTCGAGCCGTTCCTGTCCCTCGGCGCCGAGTTCGCCGCGGATGGCGACGACCCCTGGACCCTCTACAGCCAGCCGAAGGCCCTCACGGTACAATACGAGCATACGGTCATCGCCTCGCGCAGCGGGCCGCTGATCCTCACCATGCCGGGGCAATAGGAGCCGGATACGGAGCGCGAGGAGCGAAGGCCGGCGGCACTGCGTCCAAACGGACCTTGCATGAAAGCGGGGCACGTCATAATCCGAACGAAAGGCCAATGTTTACAGTAGATTAGACTGTTTAAAAACTGCGCGCACGTCAAGACACAGGGAGGCTCCGGATGTCCGAAGGGAGGCCCTGTCCCGTCGCGCGCCGGATCGCGGATCGGTCGCCGCGTCAGTCGAGGCCGGTACAGCGCCGTCTCGGAGGAGCCGGCGTGACCGGCGCGGAAGCATGGTTCCCAGGGTCCGTGCCTATCCCCAGCGAGCAACCGGGCCGGGCGGCGCGGAGCGCATGAGCGGGACCCGGTTCGACGGGGCGTCCAGAGCGTGGCGCCGGGCGCGGCCCCTGCTGCCGTTCTTCAGCCTCTACATCACCTTCGGGACCACGCTCGGCTTCCTGGCCAGCGGCGCCCCGCTGATCCTGCGGGCACGCGGCGTCGAGCTCGCCGAGATCGGTCTGCTGCAGCTCATCAACCTGCCCGTCGGTCTGACGTTTCTCTGGGCCGTCGCCATCGACAGGCTGCGCCTGCCCCGCCTGCCGCATCGCATCGGCTGGATCGCGCTGATGCAGGGCGCGACCATCGCATTGCTGCTGGTGCTGAGCCTGGGCGAAGCGTGGCCGCTCGGCCTTCTCCTCGGTCTCGCGGTGGCGACCTGCTTCTGCGTCGCCACCATGGACATCGCCCTCGAAGCCCTGGTGGTCGAGACGGTGCCCGTCGACCGGCGGCCCTTCGTGGCATCGGCCAAACTCTCCGGCGCGTCCCTGGGCGGAATCGCCGGCTCGGGCCTGCTGGTCGGGTACTACGACATGATCGGCTGGCAGGCCGCCGTGCTGGGCATCGCCGGTCTCAATCTCCTCTGCCTGCTGCCGATGCTGCGCTACCCGGAAGTCCGGCTTCGCCGCGATGCCGGTCCGGCGGAACGCATGACGGCCCCCTTCGAACGCCTGCGCCTCCTGGGGCCACGCATTCTGGTCCTGGGCCTGTACTTCGCCGCCATGTTCGCCCTCTCCGGCCTGAACAACCTCGCCCTGCTGGATCTGGGGGTGTCGTTGCGGGAGGTCGGGTTCGTCACCGGTTCTCTCTCGCCTGTCATCAACCTCGTCATGGCCCTGGTCTCGGGCGTCCTCGTGCGACGGGTCGGGACCCTGCGGCTCATCACGGTCTCGGCGCTGGGCGTGATCGCCGGCGGCGGGCTGATGATCGCCGGCGCCGCCACCGGGTCGGCCCCTCTCGCGATCGCCGCGACGATCCTCGGCATCGTCGGCGGCGGCGGCCTCGGAGTGCCGGTGTTCAACATGATCTATCGCTGGGCGCAGGGGCCTCGTCCCGCCACCGATTACGCGCTCCTGTTCGGAGCGGCGTTCTTTGCCGCGATGCCCCTGCGCGTCGCCGTGCCGGCGCTCGCGGCGCATGTGGGCTGGCCGGCCTATTTCAGCATCGCGATCCTGTTCTACGCCGTCGCCGTTGCCGCCCTGCGCGCGACGATCCGCCGGACCCTCGATGCCGATCGGGTCGCGGGGCGCGCATGATCGATCAACTCGCCGCACTGGTTCCGCCGTCACTGTCGGCCTTCGGCTGCCGGATCGCCACGGCGCCGTCCGGGTCCGGAACCCGGCCGCTCTCGATCCTCACCAGCAAAGCAGCCTTCGACGAGGTGGTGGACGGGTTCGGCAGGGCGTCAGGCGACGGCTTCGAGACCGCCGACCGTCGCGCCCTGGTCTCGCTCTGGACGCAGTACTACCTTCCCGCCCTGATCATCCCCTACTTCACCGCACTCAGCCGCCTCGGCCGTGCCCTGCCGATCGGGTTCGACAGGGTCGGCTTCGAACTCGACGAGAGCGGCATCGTCTCCCGCTTCATCGTGGCGGAGGAGGACGACCGGCGCGCAAGCCCGGAGCCCGGCCTCGATCCCCTGATCGAGGGCCACCTGCGGCCGTTCTTCGACCTGTGCCAGACGCATTACGGACTGTCCCGCCATGTTCTCTGGTGCAATGCCGGCGTTACCGCTGATTTCGCCCTGCGCGCGTTGAGTGGTGACGCCCTGCCGGCCTCCTCCCGCGCCGAGGCGTGCCTCGGCCGATGCGGTGGCGATGCGTTCGGCCGCTGCCCGCTGGCCCAGGCTTTCCGAGGCGGCGAGGAGCGGCGGCGGCGGGTTTGCTGTATGCGCTACCGCATACCGGGCGTCCCCTCCTGCGGTGCCCTCTGCCCCGTCGATCACCTGACGAAAGCATCATGCTGAAGGACTTCCTCGCCTATTACCGCCCGCACCGGACCCTGTTCCTCGTCGATTTCGGATGCGCCGTCCTGTCGGGCCTGCTCGAACTGGGCTTTCCCATGGCCGTGAAGGCCTTCGTCGATGTGCTGCTGCCGCGCCAGGATTGGCAGTTGATCGTGCTCGCCGCCCTCGGCCTCGGGGTGATCTACGTGGCCAATGCCGGCCTCATGGTGGTGGTGACCTATTGGGGGCACGTGCTCGGCATCAATATCGAGACCGAGATGCGTCGCCGTGCCTTCGATCATTTGCAGAAGCTCTCGTTCCGCTATTTCGACAACCAGAAGACCGGCCACCTCGTCGCCCGCGTCACCAAGGACCTGGAGGAGATCGGCGAAGTCGCACATCACGGGCCGGAGGACCTCTTCATCGCGGTGATGACGCTCATCGGCGCCTTCGCGCTGATGGTCTACGTCCACCCGCCCCTGGCCTTCCTGACCGCCGCCATCCTGCCGGTGATCGCCTTCGTCACCCTCCGCTACGGCGGTCGCATGACGCGGAACTGGCAGACGCAATACGGTCGTGTCGCCGCCTTCAACGCCCGCATCGAGGAGAATGTCGGCGGCATGCGCGTGGTGCAGGCTTTCGCCAACGAGCCGCACGAGCGGCGCCTGTTCGCCTCCGACAACCGGAAGTACCGCGAGACCAAGCTCGAAGCCTACCGGATCATGGCCGCCAGCCTGTCGATCAATTATCTCGGCATGCGGCTCGTCCAGATCGTCGTGCTGCTGGGCGGCGCGGCCTTCGTCGTGCGTGGCGAGCTCTCGCCCGGTGGGTTCATCGGGTTCCTGCTGCTGGTGGGCGTCTTCTATAGGCCGCTCGAGAAGATCGGTGCCGTCGTGGAGACCTACCCGAAGGGGGTCGCGGGCTTCCGGCGCTACGCCGAGCTGCTCGCCACCGAGCCCGACATCGTCGACCGCCCCGGCGCCGTCTCCGTGCCGGCGCTGAAGGGCGACATCCGCTTCGAGGCCGTGAGTTTCGGCTACACCGCCGGCCGGCCCGTCCTGTCGGGGCTCGATCTCGACATCGCCGCCGGCGAGACCGTCGCCTTCGTCGGCCCGTCCGGGGCCGGCAAGACGACGTTGTGCTCCCTCATTCCGCGGTTTTACGAGGTGGAGAGCGGGCGCATCACCATTGATGGCATCGACATCCGCGACCTCACCCTCGCCTCACTGCGCCGGCAGATCGGCATCGTGCAGCAGGACGTCTTCCTGTTCGCGGGCACGATCCGCGAGAACATCGCCTATGGCCGGCTCGACGCCACCGAGGCGCAGATCGCGCAGGCCGCGGAGCGGGCCAAGCTCTCCGCCCTGATCGAGGGACTGCCCAACGGCCTCGACACCGTCGTCGGCGAACGCGGCGTGAAGCTCTCGGGCGGCCAGAAACAGCGCCTCGCCATCGCCCGCGTGTTTCTCAAGAACCCGCCGATCCTGATCCTCGACGAGGCCACCTCGGCCCTCGATAGCGAGACCGAACAGGCGATCCAGGGCTCCCTCGTGGAACTCTCCGAGGGCCGCACCACCCTCGTCATCGCCCACCGGCTCGCCACCATCCGCAAGGCGGACCGGATCGTCGTGGTCGGCTCGGAGGGCATCGTGGAGCAGGGACGGCACGAGGCGCTCCTTTCGGCGGACGGGGCCTACCGGCGCCTCTACAATGCGCAATTCGCCCAGGCCGACGATGCGGCGGACCGGGTGCGGATGGCCGCCCGGAATGGCGTTCTGGAGCGCGCTACGCCGTGATCCGAATGGCCGGCGCGCTCGAACCGCACCGTCTCCCTCGGCGAAGACTGGGATGGGATGGGAAGAAGTCATGCGCGGCCATGGCCGCGCGGGCTTGGTGACCTAAAGGGGCTGCCACGATCGCGTCGCCATCGGCGGCGCGCCCGCGATGCGGGATGGCTGGCGGGAAATGGACGCCCTGAGCGATGCGGGTTTCAGCGGAATTCGCGACCCGCGACAGGAGGCGCCCAGCGTCTTCGCGCACGCCTTAGCGACATTCATCAATGAATGCGCAGTTTGTCGATAGATTTCGCTAACCGCCGCTCATGATGTTGGTTGCCGAACGTGACGCGCCCATGTGTAATTCCCTCGTCATGAGAGGATCAGCACGTGAAGCCACGCCTCGTCGCCCTGGTCGCCATCTTTAGCGTCGCATCGCTGCCGGCGATGGCCTTTCCCATCGCCCCAGCCTCCGCGAGCGAGGCACCCGTGCTGCGTGTCGCGGGCGGCTGCGGCCCCGGAGCGTGGCGTGGCCCATGGGGGCATTGCCGCTCGACACCCTATGTCGGACGTCTTCCGGGCGGGTGGTATCAGGCACGGGCCGGCAATGGCTGCCCTCCCGGTTACTGGCGCGGGCCGTGGGGCCATTGCCGCAACACGCCCTATCACGGCCGCCTGCCCGGGGGCGGATGGAAGTAGCCGGTCCGCCCCCTCCGAGAGGCGGGCGATGCGCGCGCATCAAGGCAGATTGTCCGCCGCCTTACACGGCGAGGGTCGCCGTGCATGGCCCATCATCAACAATCGGCATGGGAACGGATCGGCGCCGAGGCTCGAAGAGCAGGCTCCATTGAAGCAATCCACTCCTCAAATAGAGCTATATTCTATTTTGCGGCCAAAATTCCGATTTTGTTAAACCACACTTCGGCAGTGTCGCCCCTAAGGTGGCGAAAGGCTGTCGTAGAATGTATCGTGCCTTTTTGTGCATGACCGAGCAGCATCATTGGTGGGTCCTGCCGCTGGCGGCGCTCGTATGCTGGGTATCGTGCCATACTGCCCTGCGGCTCGCTCGCCACGTTTTTCGGAGCCGGGGCTTCGAGACATGGGCCTGGTTGTTCGCGGCTGGTTTCTCGGCCGGTGCCGGGATGTGGAGCACCCACTTCATCGGGATGCTCGGCTACGACCCCGGCATCGCGATCGCCTATGATCTGAAACTCACCCTCGTCTCGCTTCTCGTCGGCATCCTCGGTTCCATGGCGGCGCTCACCTTGTCCCGGTGGTGCGCCATACCCGTGGTGGCCGTAGGGGCCGCGGTGATCCTGGGCATGAGCATGACGGGGATGCATCTCGCGGGGATGGCGAGTATCCGGTTCGCCGTCGTCCAATCAATGAACTTGCCGCTCCTCGTGACCGCGCTGCTCGTCGGCTGGTCGCTTACCGCCATCGCCTTCGTCATTTTCGCGCGTGACACGCTGCGATACGCGACAGCCGTGGCGGCGATGCTTCTAACGGTTTCCATCGCGGGCGTGCATTTCATCGCCATGGGCGCGGCCGAGCTGGTTCCGAACATGGCCGCGCCCGACACGGCATCGAGTCTGCCGCATTTCGCGCTCGCCGCGGGCATCGCCGCGATCATGCTCACGATTGTCGGTTTCGCGGCACTCGCCCTGTTCGTCGACCGTATGCGCCGGGCCAATCACGCCTTGCGCGAAAGCGAAGCCGCCTACAGGCTCCTCGCCGAGAATACCACCGACGTCATCATCTGGTCCGATCTCGATAGGACCCGCCGGTATGTATCGCCTGCCTCGATGACCGTCCTCGGCTATCGCCCGGAGGACATCATCGGCACTCGGCCCCTCGATTTCATCCATCCGGACGATGTCGCCGACCTTGAGCAGGTCCTCGCCGATCTCGTAGCAGGCCGGATCGAAGGGGCCATCACGACCCAGCGCCATCGTCGGCGGGATGGGTCCTGGGTGTGGATCGAGGCGTGCCTCAAGGTCACGCGCCTGCCGGGCTCGTCCGAGCCCATCGGCTACGTGTCGTCGCTTCGCGACGTCACCGACCGCAAGGCCGCCGAAACGGCGTTACGGTCCAGCGAGGAACGGCTCGCTTTCGCCCTGGACAGCGGCAGCGACGGCCTCTGGGATTGGAACATCCCCACGGGCAACATCTGGTTCTCGGACCGTTGGCAGACCATGCTCGGCTACGAACCGGGCGAGATCGACGGACATATGCGCGCCTTGCAACAGTTGATGCATCCCGACGATGCAGCGACGGCCCGGCGGCTCCTATCGGACCATATCGACGGACGGACGCCGGTTTTCGAATGCGAGCTCCGGATGCGGACGAAGGCCGGCCCCTACGGCTGGGTCCTGTCGCGCGGCAAGGTGGTGACGCGCGATGCGGAAGGAATCCCCGTGCGCATCGTCGGGACGCATATCGACATCGGAAGGCGCAAGCATGCGGAACAGCAGCTGGAGCATCTGGCGTTGCACGATGCCTTGACCGGCTTGCCCAATCGCGTGCTGTTCCGCGACAGACTCGGCCGGGAAATGGACAATGTCGAACGGCGCGGGCACATCTTCGCGGTTCTCGCCTGCGATCTGGACCGCTTCAAAGCGATCAATGACAGCCTCGGTCACCCGACGGGAGACAGCCTGCTGCGCCAGGTCGCAGAGCGCCTGACGGCGAACGTTCACGAGGGGGACACCGTCGCCCGGCTCGGCGGCGACGAATTCGCCATCGTGCTGAGGGGACTCGACCAACCTCAGAATGCCAGTGCCGCAGCGCAGCAGGTCATCGAGGCGCTGAAGCGGCCTTTCGATCTCGACGGTCGTTCGGTCAGCGTCGGCGTCAGCATCGGCATCGCCGTCGGGCCTCAGGACGGCGGCGACCCGGACCAGTTGCTGAAGAACGCCGACATCGCCCTCGGCCGCGCGAAAGCGGCCGGCCGAGGCACGTTCCGCTTCTGCGAACCCGCCATGGATGCGGCGATCGCAGAGCGAAACGTCCTCGAACTCGACATGCGCGAAGCCGTGCGGCTCGGCGAGTTCGAACTGCATTATCAGCCGATCATCGACCTTGCCACCGACACCGCCAGCGGCTTCGAGGCGCTGATGCGCTGGCACCACCCCGTGAGAGGCATCGTCTCGCCCGCCGATTTCATTCCGTTGGCCGAAGAGACCGGTCTCGTCGTTCCCCTCGGGACATGGGCTTTGCAGGAAGCCTGCCGGGAAGCTGCGGCCTGGCCGGGCGATCTGCGGGTCGCGGTCAACGTCTCGGCGGTGCAATTCGCGGAGCCCGGCCTGGAACATTGCGTGATATCGGCTTTGGCCGCTTCCGGCCTGCCGCCGAACCGTCTGGAACTGGAGATCACCGAGAGCGTGCTGATCGGTGACGTGGAAAGCGTGACCGCCTGCCTCCACCGGCTTCGCGCGTTCGGGGTCCGCATTGCCCTGGACGATTTCGGCACCGGCTACTCGTCGCTCAGCTACCTCCGGCGGTTTCCCTTCGACAAGATCAAGATCGACCGTTCGTTCATTCGTGAAATCGCCGATGCCGACACGGCCGCCATCGTGCGCGCCATCGTCGGACTCGGCGAACGGCTGGGGGCGAGCATCACGGCGGAGGGCATCGAGGACGAAGCGCAGCTGACTCGCGTCCGTCGCGAAGGCTGCACGGAAGCCCAGGGCTACCTCCTGAGCGAGCCGTTACCCGCCGCAGACGCGTACAAGTTCGCCTTTGCCAAAAATAACGTCGCCGCGGCCTGACAGGCTCCACGAGCGGTAAACCCGACGACCGACGCTCGCCCCGGAACACGAACTCCCCCGCGTGCGGGATGCGACCCGGCGCCGTCCGAGGCGCTCGGACCTTTCGATGCCGCAGGCAGAATCCGGTGGTTTCGACGACATCGAGACGAGCGACCCGGTCCTGTCCGGGCCGGATTCAGCGGTCCTCGCTCAGCGTTCTCAAGGCGAAGATCTTCAGGTCGAGCGCGATCAGCATATCGATGACGGCATAGGACGCAGGTCCACGGCGTGCCGTGTCCTGCACGAGCGCCTGCTTCTCTCGTTCCAGATCATCGATGAGCATGTCGAAACTGACCATGCCTGGAATACGCGGTAGCCAAGGCAATGGTTTCACCTCCTGCGACGGGAGCCGCACGCAAGCGCCTTGAGCGCATGTTTCGGTGCCGCCACAAAGGGGCGGACGGTAACTTCCTGTTAACGACGTGTCCGCGGAGCCGCGCCCCGGCCGGAACGTCATCCTCTCCGGCGCTCACCGCCCTATCTATCCGGCCGAGGTGCAACGGCGCGCCGCTGGACACCGCATGGCCCTTTCCCGCGACATCCTGGATATCCGCACGATCTACCACGAGCCCGCCGTGGCGAATTTCGGGCGCGGGCTCGCGATCCTCGACCGTTTTCCCCACGCCGAGCGGATCGAGGTCCCGTCGCACTGGAACATCCCGAACCTGCACGGAAACGCAGGCTCCGCGGAGGATTGGCTGCGGATCAAACGCTCGACCTTGGTGCTCGGTGTGAAGAAGGGCCTGACGATGCGGCCGAACGGGCGCAGCGCCCACTTCATCGCGCCCTCGACCTCGAATGGCTGCGCGATGGCCTGCGCTTACTGCTACGTCCCCCGGCGCAAGGGCTTCGCCAATCCGATCTCCCTCTTCGTGAACATCGAGCAGGTCTGCGCCGCGATCACACGCCACGCCGCACGCCAGGGGCCGCTACCGGAGCCCGATACGGTGGATGCGGCCCATTGGGTCTACGATCTCGGCGAGAATGGCGATCTGTCCGTGGACGCGACCCTGTCGGACAACGTGCGCGACATGGTCGGCCTGTTCCGCGATCTCCCCAACGCCAAGGCCTCCTTCGCCACGAAGGCCGTGAACCGGGAGCTGCTCACCTATGATCCCCGGGGCAAGACCCGTATCCGCTTCTCGCTGATGCCGGAGCGGATCGCCAAGGTCGTCGATGTGCGCACGGCGCCGATGCATGAGCGCATCGCCGCCATCGACGATTTCGTGGCGGCCGGTTTCGAAGTCCACGTGAACTTCTCGCCGGTCATCCTCTACGAAGGCTGGGAAGCCGATTGGCGCGACCTGTTCACCGCCATCGACGAGGGGATCGGCCCGGCGGCCAAGGCACAGCTCAAGGCCGAGATCATCCTGCTCACGCACAATGCGGATCTCCACGCGGTCAACCTGAACTGGCACCCCCGCGCGGAAGACCTGCTCTGGCGGCCCGACATCCAGGAGGGGAAACGGTCGCAGGGAGGAGGCGACAACCTGCGCTATCGAACCGGCTGGAAGGGCCGATGGATCGCGCGCCTCAAGGATCATCTGGCCGAGCTGATGCCCTATTGCCACGTTCGCTACGCCTTCTGAGCAGGTCGCGACCGTAGGGCGGGACGTGGAGCCCCCGTGCTCGGACCGCCTCGATGGTCTCGCAAACATCAGCGACCGCGTGGGTGCACAAGTTGCCGGAGGATGACGGAACAAATAGATCCTGAGGATTATAAATTGTGCATCCGGTTATTTTTAATTTGTATAGTTGCTTTCACCTAGCATAATAAAATTATATTATCAAATAATCAGAATGACATCGGATATTTCGGAAAATATCTATGAACTAGCGTGAGACGGGCGCTTCAGGCCACTGAACAAGCCTCTGACGCATTGAGTCAAAGGAACCTCGATCCGACGATGTACGATCCGGGCAACGAGTCCGGCGAGTACGACTGCGCCGACGAATGCGACCATCCTCAGAGAGAAATTCTGAGGATCAAAGAATTTAAACAATACTTTCTCACATACTTGATAAGACAGGAAGTGCGTGAGGTACAGCGCATAGCTACTGTCTCCCTGCTCGACGGCAAAGGCGGTTCTCGAACTGATGCCGTTGGCTTCCAGCAACACTGCGGCAGTGACGAGTGAGGCTGCCGGCAAACCAAGTGCGACGAAGCGAGGTGCTGTCGGCCAAAGAAATTCTGCCGCCAGCAACAGACCGAAACTGGCGAGACCCAAGGCGCCGATCATCGAGACGCTGAGAAGACCAGCCGGAATAGTGATGCGCCGAACAACATAGCAAATCCACATGCCCGCAGCGAACTCAAGGATAATAGCATTCGTATAGAATCGGCCCAGCGCATTTTCCGGCCGAAGCAGCAGCCCGATCATCACGAGGGCCACGATGACGAGGCTGACATAAAGGTACCGGTTTATTTCCGGATAAATGTACAGACCCAGAAAAAAGAGACAATAGAAGAACATTTCGTAGTTGAGCGTCCATCCAAGGAACAGGATAGGCTGTATCAGGCCATTCGATTTCTCGAAGGGGATGAATGCCAGCGACATGAGCAGATGACCCAGCCCGTCATCGATGCTGCGAAACAGGAAGGGCATCGAGAGGGCTGCGAGAAAGACGGCCATCGTCATGAACCAGTACAGCGGAACGACGCGAACCAGCCGTTTCATGATGAATTGATATGGTGACGCGATCCGGCCGTCGGTGGTGTAGGCCATCACGAACCCGCTGATGACGAAGAAGATATCGACCCCCCAGGAGCCCATCGAGTATTTGAGATGGCCGAACAGCAAGACTTGGCAGTGGAAGCAGACGACGAGATAGGCTGCGACCGCCCTCAAGGACTGGATATTGTATATCATCAGATTGTTTCCACATACGATGATATGAGCGGGCGTTCGACGCTATCCAGAGTGTTGCAATCGACTGTATTGATCGGGAGCGCACCACCCGTATCATCGCGGCCTTGGGCTCCGCGAGGAAGTGCGCATCGGGACTACGTCCGTCTTGAGCGAAGGTGGCCCCGCCAGGTCGGGCATTCGAGCCTGCACCCACCCGCTCGGAGCGGCCGGCAGCATCCGAGGCCACCTCCCGCCTTCGGGTGAAGACGGCCTCCTCCCAACTCCCGCCGCCCCGCTCCACCGATCTCGATCCGATGATTGATCGCCGGGCCGGGACCCTGCTTCCGTCCGGTAGAAACGGGTCCGCGCTGTGCACGCACCGGCATGCCTCCCCCCTCTCGTCCGGCATGATCGGTGAGCCGCTCGACAGGATCGAAAATCATCAGTGACACATTTTGAACAAGTTCTGCTCACTAAGATTTGTTGTATCAATAAAGTACTAGATTACCGAAGTGTACCTATCTGTACATTTGCCGGAAAACATAGAGGAAGTTCTTCTTAGTACTGCCCGATAAATCAACAAATCCGATTATTCGCTCATCATTGCGATAATAATCTTGGGAATAGTGTCAGCGGACAACGCCGACGCTGAGGGGGATCCGTGACCAGAATCGGCGCGGATTGAGAGGATCGGCATCAGGGCCGATCGCAGACACAACTGGAAAACGAATGCAGCATTCGCATCATGACGTCGCGTCGCAAGACGAGGAGCGTTCCACCTTCGATACGGGTCTCTGGTCGAGCCCGACATACGACTTCGTTTCAAGCTTCACCGAGAACGGTATTTCGAGCCCGGTTCCGGACATGGGCAGCCGGGAGCCTCTCTCCGACAGTCAGGATCTGGTGGAATCCGGCGCCGGCACGGCTCCGCTCACACGCCATGACGGGACGATCGTCGCCCGGGAAGGCGATGTCATTCGCGACCTCGACATCTATGTCGATAGCGGGCCCGGCATCGACGTCGATCACGTAAACAACGTGACCATCGAGAACGTCCGCATCCATATCAATGGAAACGGCGGCACCGAGGAAGGTGCCGGCATCCGTATCATGCGGGGTAACAACGTCGATATCCAGAACGTCGAGGTCTTCAACGAGGGCGCACCCGAGACAGGCGCCGAGCGGACCCCGGACCATTACGGGATTTCGGCCTTCGAGGCCGAGGCTCTGAGCGTGACGAACGCCACGTTCCACGACACGTCGACGGGCATCCTGGTCCAATACTCGCCGGGCGCCACACTCGAGGGCATCGAAGGCTACGATATGCGCGGGCCCTTCCCCCGCGGTCAGCTCGTACAATTCGGCGAGTCGCCGGACAGCAGCCTCAACAACTTCTACGTTCACAACGATCCGAAGGTCGCCTGGACCGAGGACAACATCTCGATCTACTACAGCGACAACGTCACCGTCTCCAACGGTGTCATCGACGGCAACAATTCGCCGAGCGGCCAGGGGGTCATCTTCGAGGGATCGAACGACGGCACCGTCCGCAACGTCGACGCGATCCATATGGGCAACGGCGCCTTCGCGGATTACGGCCAGAACAACACCTTCGACTCCACGCGCTCCTTCGACAACATCGCGGAGGACCAGGGGCGTGGACATCCGCTCTCGAACGCCCTGCTCTGGGGCGTGAACGAGAGCACGGTGGTGACCGATTCCTCGTACCAGAACGCGGGAAATCCGGGCAACATCGTCTGGGGAGAGGGCAATATCGGCGCCGGCATCGACGTGACCGAAGTGACCGGCCAGGCGCCCATGGCGCATTGGACGAACGACTTCGGCCAGGGCGTCTCAGAGCCGGTGCCGGACGTCGGCAAACCGGATCCCATCTCCGAGGGACCGGATCCGGTGGTTCCGGACATCGGACCGACGCCCTCGCCCGAGGAGCCTCCGGTGGTCGCGCCGCCATCTGATCCGGTGCCCGGGGACGACACGGCTCCGCTGACACGCCATGACGGGACGATCGTCGCTCGGGAAGGCGATGTCATCCGCGACATGGACATCTATGTCGATAGCGGTCCCGGCATCGACATCGATCACGTGGACAATGTGACGGTCGAGAACGTCCGCATCCATATCAATGGAAACGGTGGCACCGAGGAAGGCGCCGGCATCCGCGTCATGGAGGGCGACAACGTCGATATCCAGAACGTGGAGGTCTTCAACGTGGGCGCCCCTGAGACGGGCGCCGAGCGGACCCCGGACCATTACGGGATTTCGGCCTTCGAGGCCGAAGACCTGAGCGTGACGAACGCCACGTTCCACGACACGTCGACGGGCGTGCTCATCCAATACTCGCCGGGTGCGGAACTGGAAAACATCGAAGGGTACGATATGCGCGGGCCCTTCCCCCGCGGGCAACTCGTGCAGATGGGCCAGTCGCCGGACAGCACCCTCAACAACTTCTACGTCCACAACGATCCGAACGTCGCCTGGACCGAGGACAACATCTCGATCTACTACAGCGACAACGTCACCGTCTCGAACGGGGTCATCGACGGCAACAACTCACCGAGCGGCCAGGGTGTCATCTTCGAGGGATCGAACAACGGCACAGTCCGCAACGTCGACGCGATCCATATGGGCAACGGCGCCTTCGCGGATTACGGCCAGAACAACACGTTCGAGTTCACCCGCTCCTTCGACAACATCGCGGCGGACCAGGGGCGTGGAAACCCGCTCTCGAACGCCCTGCTCTGGGGCGTGAACGAGAGTACGGTGGTGACGGATTCCTCGTATCAGAACGCGGGAAATCCGGGCAACATCGTCTGGGGCGAGGGCAATATCGGCGCCGGCATCGACGTGACCGAAGTGACCGGCCAGGCACCCATGGCCCATTTGACCAACGAGTTCACCTGGAGCTGATCCGATCCGTGCCTTCGGACAGAGCTTAGGCTGGGCCGAAGCGCATGACGCCAGACGTTCGGTGTGAAGAGCATCGACGATCTGGTGTCGCAGCCGAACTTGAAACAAATATGGGGTCCCGACCGGCAATGGTCGGGGCCCCATTCGTGTTCGACATCCTATTGTCCCATCCGGCATCCCCGCCCCCCTGCGACGCTGGTCACACCCTCACCCCCACGATCGGGAAGACCGGCCTGATCGGCACCCGACATCGAGCGACCGGCCGGTTTCGTTTCTGGCATGACGGCTTCGCGCGCCGCTTCGTGCCACATCAGCGGACACGGGACGGCCGAGCCGGGACCATGCTGGAGAAAACCCCATCCCGGCGGATCAGCCCATGCATCAGGGCCGCCCCCAGATGGGCGAGGATGAGACCGAACAGGGTGTAGGCCAGGATTGTGTGAAGCGGACGGAGCCACGCATAGAGACTTGGATCGCGCGGCAGGATCGGCGGCAGGACGAGGGAGCCGGCGAGCCCGATCGGATAGCCGGCCGCCGACAGCATCGCCCAACCGACCAGCGGCAGCGCAAGCATCAGCCCATAGAGCAGGACGTGCGAGACATGGGCCGCCCGCCGCTGCCAGCCCGGAAGGTCAGACGGCAGGTCGGGCGGGGGATGGCGCCAGCGGTTGAGCAGACGCAGCAGCGCCAGGACCAGGATGCCGATCCCGAGTGGGCGGTGCAGCGCGACCAGGGTGTGGTAATGCGCCAGCGAGGTCACCATCGCCACGCCGATGAACAGCATGGCGAGGATCAGGGCCGCCATGGTCCAGTGCAGCAGCCGGGCCGGCCGATTGAAGCGCGCGGTGTGGCTCACAATCCGGCTCCCGTTGCGGGCGTGTTCTGGACGGCGCTCGGCGTTTTCGGTTCGCCGGCGCGGCGCGTGAAGGATTGCGCATAGGCCGCCGAACGGGCGCTGAGCAGCGGATCGTCCGATCCCACGATGCCGGCGGGCAGGACGAGAGGATCGAAATTGACGTCGCGGCAATTGCCGTCCGCTTCCGGCTGCGTGTCCGCGACGATCACGGTCCCGACGTCCAGGCTCTGCCGCTCGACCGGCCAGGGACGCGTCGCATCGGCCGTGGGGTCGCCGGGCTGCCCCAGGGTGACGACGAGATGCCACCGCACGGGCGCCCGACGGACGGCAGACTCGAAGTCGTCGAACAGAACGTTCTTGTCCGCGCGTGATCTCTGGGCTGGGCTCTCCTCCGTCGCGGCCTGCTCCGGCACGAACGCCCAGCGGACGGGCGTCCGGGTCCCGTCCGCGGCGATGAAGCGGAAGGCGTTCAGGCTGCGGAAGGTGTCGTCGGCAAAGCCTGAGGTGATTGTCCGCGCCTTGATCAGGGAAGCCGCTTTCGCGCTCTCGGGATGCGCGGCGAAGAACGCCTTGAGCGCCTCGGGATCGGGCCTGCCCGTGGCCGGATCGGGCTTGGCGGCCAGAAGCTGCGCGTAGAACCCCTCCGGGCTACGGACCGGGAAAACCGGGATGTCGTTGTTGCCGGTGCGCCATTCCTCGCCGTCGGGCAGGTGGAAGCGCAGCGCGAGGCTGCGCACCGTCGTGGCCGCGTCCGCCGCGTAGGGCTGGCCGCCCGCCAGCGCGATGCGGCCGGTGATGGGCGTCACCCGTCCCGTGCCGAACAGCGACGCCGTCGACACACCCGCGCCCCGGCCGCTGCTCTCGAAGCGCCCGGCGAGGCAGAGCCCCTTGGCGTGGTTGCGCCGAAAGCCCGGATGGGGGCCATTCACCTGCTCGAAGCGGTCGACGATCCGCCCCTGGGTCAGGTCCCCCGGAGAGAGCCAGCCGCCGGCATAGGCGAAGGCCCCCGTCGTGCCGGCGACGAGCGCCCCGATGGCGGTGAGGCGCAGACAAGCGGCACGCGGGCTCAAGGCCGAATCGGCCCCGGTGAGGTCGTTCAGGAGGGACATGGCGGGCCTTCAGATGGCTTTCGCGGTGGCGCGGCGAATCTCGTTGGCGAGGGGGTGCAGGATCGAAGGGTCGGCCGCCCCCACGAGGCTGTAGCCGAGCCCGTCCTGGACCCAGGCGTAGCCGTTCGACGTCTCCGTCGTGTGGGCGCGCATCGGCGCGTCGCCGGGAACGCTCATGGGCCGCATCAACATGACGAAGCGCGCGCCGTGCCCATCGTCGTACATCAGCAGCCCGGCGGGCCCCTGCTGCGTGGCGACGAGACGCCCTCCCATGAGGCGGTAGCCGGAGCCGCTCAGGTCCGGCACGGCCACCGGCCGCTTCATCCGGGCGGTGAACCAGCCGGCGAGTTCGTCCCGGTCGGCGGCGGCGAGTTCGACGGGGCGGGTGTGGTCGGGCGCATAGACCGCGTAATTCATGCTCGCGGACTGAGCCAGCGCCTCGATGCCGGTGGGCACGGGCGCGACCACGTCGCGCAGGCCCCAGCCACCGGCGCCTCCGACGAGGAGCAGCAGCCCCGCCGCCATCGCCTGCCAGACGGGGAAAACCTGCCAGATCGGACGTGCCGGCCGGCGGCGCGCCTCGACGATCCGCGCCAGGTTGAGCCGGGCCGGAACCGGCTCGGCGGCGATGGGCGCGAAGGCGGCCCGCATCTCCTCGCGCAGGGCGATCATCCGCGCCACCCGTGCCCGCGCCTCGGGATGGGCATCGAGATAGGCCTCGACCTCGCGCCTCCGGGCGGTATCGAGCCGCTCGTCCACGAGGCCCTGGAGATCGTCGTCACCGATCGGACGCATGGTCATTTCACCCTCCGCAGGAGCGGGCGCTTGGCAGGGACGGAGGCTTCGGTGCCGTCCATCGACTGGATCATCCGGTCCCTGGCCCGGGACAGGCGGGACATCACGGTCCCGGTGGGAATGGCGAGGATGTCGGCGGTCTCGGCGTAGGACAGGCCCTCCACCGTCACCAGCAGGAGCACGCTGCGCTGCTCTTCCGGCAGTGCGTCGAGCGCCGTCATCAGGTCCCGGTGGCGCAGGCCGCTCTCCTGCGTCGGCGCCACCGCGAGATTCGCCTCCGCAATGTCCTCGATCGGCATGTGGGCGCCGCGGCGAGCGCGCTGGCGCATCTGCGTCACGGCGAGATTGTGGAGGATGGCGAACAGCCAGGTCCGCGCGTCGCCGTCGACCTGGCGCTGGTGCCAGCGGGTGACGGCCCGCTCGAGGCAATCCTGCACCAGATCGTCGGCATCGGTCGGATTGCGCAGAAGGGCGTGCGCGTAGCGGCGCAGGGCCGGGATCAGCGGCTCGATGAGGCGCATCATGTCCGTCATCTCCTGTCTCCTGGCATGGGCGGGGCTCCCATAGGCACGCTGGCCGGACCGAACGGACTTCAGGGTCGGCGACAGGGGCATGGACGCCGCGAAATCGTGTTTATTCCACGCCTGCACGAGAAATTTCGCACCCGGCAGCGAGTATTCGTTCACGCTGATCTGGTCTCGATCATGGCGTTGGAATTTTTCGATAGGGTCATGGAATAAGCAGCCGAAGACGTCGTCTGTCCGGCATCACTGCTCGACGAGATCGGATCGAGCAGGAACCACCGGAGACCTGACATGACGATGATCAAGACTTTTTCGGCCGTGGTTTTCGCGTCCGCCTGCACGCTCGCCGCCCTGACCGGGGCCTCCCAGGCCCGGCCCGCCCCGCATCGGCTGGAGAGCCCGACGATCACCGGCTCGATCCCGGCGCCGACCCGATCCGCGTCCTGGCTCGGCGGGCCGGACACCGACAGCGGAAACGCCAAGAACCCCGCTCTGCCGGGCTATGCCCAGGCCCGTGGCCAGGAGACCGGCGGCCCGGCCCGCGAGCTGATCCCGAACTAGAATCATGCCGGCCCATGGCGTCCGTCTCCGGTCGGCAATGCCCGCGGGTCCATGCAGATCAACCGCAGCGTCGCCTTCGGCGACGCCACGTCGAGCTACGACAAGGTCGCCTGGACGCCGGCGGTCGGCCTCGTCGTCAAGCCCCTGGAGCACCTCTCGCTCTACGGCAACTATATCGAGGGCCTGCTCTCGAGCGGTGCCTCGCCGGTCACGGCCAGCAACCCGAACCAGGCGCTCCCACCGACCATCGCCGACCAGAAGGAGATCGGCGTGAAGTACGATTTCGGTGTCGTCGGCGTCAGCGCCGCCCTGTTCGAGATCAACCAGCCCAACGCCTTCCAGGACCCGGCGACGCGGAACTACGCGCTCAACGGCCTGCAGCGGAACCGGGGGATCGAGTTCAGTCTGTTCGGCGAGATCGCGCCGGGCGCGCGCCTCATCGGGGGCATCGCCTTCACCGACGGTCGCTTGGTCCGTACCGAGGGCGGGGCTTTCGACGGCAAGGTCGCGCCCGGTGTCCCCGGCACCACGCTCAGCCTCTACGGCGAATACGACCTGCCGCCCTGGTTGCCGCGCGGCCTGACCCTGACAGGCCGGGTCATCCACACGGCGTCCCAATATTACGATCAGACCAATCTGCAGCCCATCCCGGATTGGACGCGGTTCGATGCCGGCCTCCGCTACACGTTCCTCGGCACGTGGGGCAAACCCGTAACGGTGCGGGCCACCGTCGAGAACGTGTCGGGCGAGAATTATTGGGCGTCCACCGGAAACGGGTTCCTGACCCTCGGAGCGCCCCGGACCTACCTCGTCTCGGCCCAGCTGGACTTCTGACGATGGCGACGGGCCCCGACGCGCCGCAGCTGCGAGCCTTCCGGCTCTGGTCGTTCGTCCATACCTGGACGAGCCTCGTCAGCATGGCCTTCATGCCGATGCTGTGCCTGACGGGCCTGCCACTCATCTTCCATCACGAGCTCGACGGCGTCCTCGGCTACGAGCCCGAGGTGCCGGCGATGCCGGCGGGGACGGCGCACGTGTCGTTGGACACGGTCGTCGCATCGGCCCAGGCCATAGAACCCGGCCTCGTGGTCCAGTACCTCGTCTTCGACCACGACGAGCCGGATGTCGCCTTCGTCAATCTCGCCCGGGAGGTCCGCTCCCCTCCGCCTGAGACGACGATCCTGTCCATGGACCTGCGCAGCGCCGCGCTCCTCCGGGAGCCCAAGCCGAACGAAGGCCCGGTCGGCTTCCTGCTGCGATTGCATGTCGACATGTTCCTCGGCCTCGGCGGCAAGCTCTTCCTCGGCGCGATGGGCTTCCTGTTCGTGCTGGCCATCGTCTCCGGCGTCGTCCTCTACGGTCCGTTCATGCGAAAGCTCGACTTCGGCACCGTCCGGCGCAGCCGGACGCGGCGGATCCGATGGCTCGACTGGCACAACCTCGTGGGCGTCGCGACCTTGTGCTGGGCGCTGATCGTCGGGGGGACGGGCGTGGTGAACACCTGGGCCGACCTCATGCTGAAGCTCTGGCAATTCGGCCAGCTCGCCGAGATGACCGCGCCCTATCGCGATGCTCCGCGCCCCGTCCGCCTCGCCTCCATCGCCGAGGCGGTGGCGACGGCCAAGGCCGCCGCACCGAACATGAGCCCGCGCTTCGTCGCCTATCCCGGCACCGTCGTGAGCAGCAACAACCACTACGCCGTGTTCATGGCCGGCGACACGCCGCTGACCTCGCGGCTGCTCAAGCCCGCGCTCATCGATGCCGAGACCGGCGCGCTCACCGACATGCGTGCGATGCCCTGGTACATCCAGGCCCTGCTGGTCTCGCAACCGCTGCATTTCGGCGATTACGGCGGCCTTCCCCTCAAGATCGTCTGGGCGCTTCTCGATCTCGCGACCATCGTCGTCATCGGCAGCGGGCTCTATCTCTGGATCGCCCGCAGACGATGGAAGACGGCCGGCGAGCGGGTGCAGCCCGGTGCGAGGGCGTCTGGCGCAGGAGCCGCGGAATGAAGACGCGCCCGCTCATCCGGTCCCGGACCTGGGCAATCCCATCGATCCTCGCCGCCCTGACCCTGCTCAGCCTGGTGATCGCCCTGATCGTCGACGGAATCTGGGACAGTCTGGCCAGCGCCGTGTTGGCCGGAACCCTGATCTACATGACCTACGAAGGGTTTCGTCCTCGGACAACGTAGCATCACGACGGGGGCGCTAAGCCCGGCGACGCCACCGCCGCTTGGCTAGGCCCCCAACTCGCGCGCCAGATCACCCACCCGTTTCAGGTCGGCGACGAAGGCCGCGTAGGCGTCTTCCTTGGCCTCGTCCGGCAGGCGCAGGAGATAGGAGGGGTGCACGGTGATGAACCCCTCATAGGCCTTGCCGAAGGCGGCCGGGCCACGGGCGCGGGTGATGGGGATCGCCTTGCCAGTCAGGGCCAGGACGGCGGTGGCGCCCAGGGCCACGACGAGTTTGGGGGCCACGAAATCCAGCTCCCGGTCGAGCCACCAGCGGTAATGGCTCACTTCCCCGGCGGTGGGCTTCTGGTGGATGCGGCGCTTGCCGCGCTCCTCGAACTTGAAATGCTTGACCGCATTGGTGAGGTAGGCCGCGTTCCGCTCTATCCCGGCATCCGCCATGGCGCGGGACAAGAGCTGCCCGGCCGGTCCCACGAAGGGCCGCCCCTGCCGGTCCTCCTGGTCGCCCGGCTGCTCGCCGACGAAGGCGATGGCGGCATGGGCGGGGCCTTCGCCGAGGACGGCCTGGGTCGCGCCCGGCACCAGGGGCTCGGAGCGCCGGATGATGGCGTTGAGCTCCTCCAGTGAGGCGGGATCCTGGTCGGACATCGCGGCGACGGCCTTGGCGGGATTGCGCTTGGTCGGCATCTGCGGCTCCCTCTCGATCATGGCTTCCGTGCGGGCTGAGGCGGCGCGGACGAGGCCGGGAATCGCCGCAGTCTCCGGCATGTTGCGCCAGTACTTCTTCGGCATCTCCGCCCGCATGGCGGCGAGGTTGGTGCGGGCGGGATTGAACGTGCTCTCGTAGTAATCGCGCCAGCCGGCCTCGAACCCATCCGCCTCGGGCGCATCCTCGCGACGTCCCGGCGGCCCGAAGGTCAGGGTGTCGCCGTCCCAATGGGCCGAGCCGTCAGGCGTGAGGATCGACCAGTTCAGGGATCGGAAGCGCGCGACGAAGAAGGTGCTCGCCGCCTCCAGGATGTGATGGTCCGGCTCGAACCAGGCGACGAAGCGCTCGACGCCATCGACTTCCGTCCGCCGGAACCGCAGGAAGGCGTGCATCTTGTGGAGGTCGCGGGCGATGGCCTTGCGCATCCGGTCGAGGCGATGGACCAGCGGATCGCTTCCGACCTCCATCAGCCCGCGCTCGCCATGGATGACGCGCCAGATCAGGGTGTAGAGCAGGGCATAGCGCTCGGGGTCGCGGTGCGGGACGACCATGCGGATCAGGTCGGCCGCCGCGCGCGGCAGGCTTAGTGGCGCATCGGAGCCGGATTCGGGCTGGGAGACCTGTCCGAACAGGCCGGGGGCCTGCCCGATGGACCAGACTGCTCTATCGGGCGGGACCGATGCGGCGGCGAGCCGGCGCGCTGCGGCGCGGAACCCGTCGAGATCGGCGCCCTCGCGGAGGGTGATCGTTTGGAGTGATCCACCCGACCTTGCCCCCTCTGCGGAATTCCTGGATCGACCCGTCTGCTCGACGGCTGTTCCCTTTGTCAGAGGGTGTTCCACATCGCTCACGGCGGGCTCCCTCTCCTGGAAGGAGAGGGTTGGGGTGAGGTGTGGTCCATCTTCGAAGAGGTCACGCACCTCACCCTGTCCCTCTCCTTCCAGGAGAGGGGACCCGCGCTGCCCGCGAGATGTGTGAATATCGGAGGGCGGAGGGGGGAGAGAAGAGCGGCGTGTCATCCGACCCCGTCAAAACAAGCTCAGCTGCCGCGCCGGCTCGACGAGCTTGGCGCGCAGGTCCAGCCGGTCGGTGCCGCCGGGTCCCGGATGATAATCGGCGGCGATCAGGAACGGGCGGGCGCGCTTGAGGCCGGAGGTGAGACGGGCGACGTCGTCCAGGCGCAGCCGCGTGTAGCGGCGCGCCTTCACGATCTTGTCCACGGCCCGCGCACCGAGGCCCGGCACCCGCAGCAGCATCTCGCGGTCGGCGGCGTTCACGTCCACGGGGAAACGCCCCCGGTGCTTCAGCGCCCAGGCCAGTTTCGGGTCGATGTCGAGGGAGAACATGCCGTCCTCGGCGGCATCGGCCACGTCGTCGGCGGAGAAGTCGTAATACCGGATCAGCCAATCGGCCTGGTAGAGCCGGTGCTCGCGCTGGAGCGGCGGGGATTTCAGCGGCAGGATGGCGGAGCCGTCGGGGATCGGGCTGAAGGCCGAGTAATAGACCCGCTTCAGGTTGAACGATCCGTACAGGAGGGCGCTCTTGCGGATCAGCGCCTCGTCGGTGGTGGTGTCCGCACCGACGATGACCTGCGTCGACTGCCCGGCGGGCGAGAACCGGCGCTTCTCGGCCTTCGCCTCGGTGATCCGGGCGCCGATCTGCTTCATCGCGTTCTGGATGACCGGGCCGTTCTTTTCCGGCGCCAGCCGGTGCAGGCTGGCATCGGTGGGGAGTTCGAGGTTGATCGAGAGCCGGTCGGCATAGAGCCCCGCCTCCTCCACCAGCCACGGGCTCGCCTCCGGGATCGACTTGAGGTGAATGTAGCCGCGAAAGCCGTGGTCGCGCCGCAGCGACTTCGCCACCCGCGTCAGCAGTTCCATCGTGTGGTCGGGCGACTTGATGATGCCCGAGGAGAGGAACAACCCTTCGATATAGTTGCGCTTGTAGAACTCCACCGTGAGGGTCACGACCTCCTCGACGGTGAACTTGGCGCGGGCGACGTTGGAGGAGCGCCGGTTCACGCAATAGGCGCAGTCGAACAGGCAGTAATTGGTCAGCAGGATCTTCAGGAGCGAGATACAGCGCCCGTCCGGCGTGTAGGCGTGGCAGATGCCGGCGCCGGTGGTCGAGCCGAGTTCGCCCTTGCCGGCCACCCGTTTGGGCGCTCCCGACGAGGAGCAGGACGCATCGTATTTCGCGGCATCGGCCAGGATGCGCAGCTTCTTGGCGAGGGTCTCGTCCATGACAGGGACATGCGCGTCGTTCGTGTTTCGTTCAAGTTTTTGTCGGGCGCGGCCGAAAATGTCGCAGCGCGCTTTCCCGTCTCCCCGCATGTGGGACCACCGGGTTCATCTGGCATCGCGCGTCCCTCTCCCCCCTGTGGGGAGAGGTCAGGAGTGGAGGTGGCGCCGCGGGCCTCCGACGGCTGAGGGTCACCCAACCACCCCCACCTCCAACTCCTCTCCACAAGGGGGAGGAGGGCCGCGTAGCGCGCGAAAGGTGTGAATGCCGTGGGCGTGCGAGGAGTGGGACAGCACCGCCCGGCTCACGAAGAGACGGCCATCACCGGTCGAGCCCGTCCTCCGCAATCACCTCCTCGTCGACGATCGTTTTCGCCAATCCGTACGAGAACCCGGCCCTCGCCATCGAGGCGAGATCCTTGTCGCGGTGGGCGGCGCGGAGGTCGGGGCGGCGGAACGGGCCGAGCCGGCGGCGCTTGGCATAGGCGCGGGCCGCCACCTCCTCGGCATCGGTGCCCTCCTCCTCGCCCCGGTCGCGCTCGGTCTCCAGGGTTTCGGCGATGAGCGTCCGGTCGACCCCCTTGGCGGCGAGCTTGGTCGAGAGGCCGCGGGCGGAGGCCCCGCGCCGGCGCAGGGTCGCCGCCCGCGCGGCGGTGAACCGGGCGTCGTCCACGAGGCCGGAGGAACGGGCGCGCTCCACGATGGCGGCGACGGTCTCGGCGAAGGCGGCGGGGTCTTCGTCCCGGAGCCGGCACCGCTTGGCCACCCGGCGCTCCAAGGTCTGGCGCAGCATCGCTACGGAGGCGCTGTAGCGCTCCAGATACTGCAGGGCGACGCGCTCCAGATACGCGGCCGTGACCGGCGGCGTAGGTTTTGCCGCGCGGGGCGTGGGCTCTGCCTCGCGCGACATTGGCTTTGCCTCGCGCGACATTGGCTTTGCCTCGCGGGGCGTGGATTTTGCCTGTCGCGAGGGCACGGCACGTCCCGCTGCAACGTTTCGAGCGCTCATCGGTTCATCACGCTTCGGACAGGTTTCAGGATCATGAGGCGCATCGTCTCGACCGTGAACCGGTTGCCTGTCTTACCCCGAGAGGACGCATGCATGTCATGCCGGCATTCCTCCTGAAGCGCGAGTGGCTCCTGGTCGCGCTCGGCCTCGGCTTCGCCGTTCTCGCGGCCGCCGTGGTCTACCTGTCGCGCCCGACGGTGCTCACCGTGGCGGTCGGCCCGCGCGACGGGGCCGAGGCGCAACTGCTCGAAACCTATGCCCAGGCCCTCAAACGGGCGCGGGAGGACGTGCGCCTCAACGTGCGGACCTATGACGACGTGCGCGACAGCGCCGCCGCGCTCCAGGCCGGGAACGCCGATCTCGCCGTGGTCCGGCCCGACGTCTTCCTGCCCGATAACGGCCTGACGCTTGCGCTCCTTCACGAGGAGACGCTCCTCATCGCCACCCCCGAGGCCAGCGCGATCGAGAGCTTCCCCGACCTCGCGACCAAGCGCCTCGGCATCGTCGAACGACACGCGGCCGACCGGCCCTTCGTCACCAACCTCCTCGGCTTCTACGATTTCACCCCCGTGCCGGCGCCCGAGCCCGGCCATGCCCTCACCGCCGGCCATATCGCCCTGGTGCCGCTCAAGCCCGGCGAGGTGACCGCCGCGCTGCAGGCCGGCACCGTGGACGCCGTCGCCGTCATCGCGGCGCCGACCTCGAAGGCCGCGATCTCCACGGTCCGGGCGGTGGAGATGGCCTCCCACGAGAAGAAGATCACCATCGTCTCCGTCCCCGACGGCGACGCCATCGTGCAGCGGATGCCCGAACTGCAATCGGCGACGATCCCCGCCGGCACGTTCGGCGGCCGGCCCAAGCGCCCCGAGGAGGACGTGAAGACGGTGGGCGCTTCCTACCGGCTGATGGCGCGGGGCGGGGTGAGCCGCTACTCGGTGGCCTCCGTCACCCAGCACCTGTTCGAATGGCGCTCGAAGCTGGCGCCCGGCGCGCCCATCGCCAACCTGATGAAGGCCCCGGATTTCGAGACGTCGGTGGCCGCCACCAGCGCCCGCCTGCCCAACCATCCGGGCGCGGTCGATTATTTCGAGCGCGAGCAGCAGACCCTGTTCGAGCGCTACGAGGATTACGTCTACCTGCTCGCCTTTTTCGGCGGCACCATCGGCTCCGGCATCGCCTGGCTCGGCCAGCGCCTCGCCCGCCAGCGCCGCGAGCGGGTGGACGTGGTCCTCGACCGGCTCCTCGACATCCTCAGGGACATCCGCTCGGCCACCACGAGGGAGCAGCTCGACGGCCTCGTTCGCGAGACCGACGACCTCGTCACCGACGTCGTCCAGCACGCCCGCGAGCGCAACGTCGACACCCGCGCGATGAACGCCCTGATCCTGGCCATCGACGCCGTGCACGGCGCCATCGCGGATGCCCGCCGTTCCCTTGTCACCGGCGCCGAGCCCGAGCGCCGGCCCCTGCGGACGCGGTCCGCGCGTCTCCTCAGGCTGGATCGGCCGGCGGCGGAATAGGCGCGGCTTTTCCCCTCATCGCCTCATCTCGTCGAGCATGGCCTCGACGACGTTGCTGAAATCGTCGCTCCAGGGACGGCGGCCCATGTCGGGCACGACCCGCGTCCACTCGCCCGGTTCGGCGAGCGTCCCGAGATGGGCCTCGTCGCGGGCGATGGCGACGACGATAGAGGCCTGACGGAAGCGCGGTCCGTCGATGCTGTCCATCAGGCGCCCGTCGCGGACGAAGGTGACGAGGCCCTTGTCGGCTGCCGCGCGGGCGAGGATGTGGCGCAGTTCGAGGTGCCGGTTCGAGATGTGGACGACGAGGGCGCCTTCGGGCGCGAGCTTCGCGGCGTAGAGCGCCAGTGCTTCCCGCGTCATGAGATGGCTCGGGATCGAGTCGGAGGAGAAGGCGTCGACCACGATCAGGCTCTTCCCACCGGGCTCGTCGGCCAGGGTCAGGCGCGCATCGCCGAGGACGATCCGGGCATCGGGGGCGCAGGCTCCGAGGAAGCGGAACAGGGCGGGATTCCGCGCGATGCGGACCACTTCCGGGTCGATCTCCAGGAAGGTCCAAGCCTCGCCGGCCTGGGCATGGCAGGCGAGGCTGCCGGCACCGAGCCCGACCACGGCCACCGTGTCGAGGCGTCCGCCTTGGCGTGACCGGACGGCGGCGATCGCGCGGCCGATGCCGCCCTCCATGGTGAAGTAGGTCACCGGCTCGGGCCGCCCGGTGAACGGCGTACCGTCCTCGTTGGCGATCCGCATCGCGCCGTGCAGGGTGGTGCCGTGGCTGAGGGTGCGGAAATGTCCGTCCGTCGAGGTGGCGATCTTGTGCACCCCGAAGAACGAGCGCACCGACGCGCCCGAGGTCAGGGCTCCGCTGACCGTGGCCGAGAACAGGGCGAGGCCCATCGCCAGAAGCGCCACGTTCTGCGGCTTGCGCCAGAATGCGATCATCGCCCCCATCAGGCAGAGGGCGCCGACGATGAGCCAGGAGCGTGGCAGGATCGTCAGGTTGATCAGGAGGGCCAGCACGATCAGCCCGGCCAGGATGGCGAGCGAGCGCCGGTTCTCGCGCCAGGACGCGGCGGACAGGATGGACAGGTCCGGCCGGCACAGCAGGGCGGCCACGAGCAGGATCGGGTATTCGAGGACGGTGGAGAAGATGCGCGGCGCGAGGAGCCCACAGAAGATGCCCCCGAGCATGCCTCCGAAGGACAGGCAGAGATAGAACTCGGTGAGCCGCGCCGCATCCGGGCGGCGCGTGTAGAGCGCCCCGTGGCAGATCATGGCGTTGACGAAGAAAAGGCCGAGATGGAGCGCCAATCCGATGCCGAGCGGGAACGCCGCCGTCATGGGCAGGAGCGCCATCGCGGTGCCGAAGACCTGGAGGCAGGCGAGGACGGTCTGGGACGGGACCATCCGCTCGCGGAAGGCGAGGACGAAGGTGAGGAGGAACAGCGCCAGGGGCGCGACCCAGAGCAGGGGCGCAGCCGCCACATCGGTGGAGATGTGCGCCGTCACCGAGACGAGGAGGCCCGAGGGCACCAGGGAGAGGGCGATCCAGCCGAACCGCTGGCGCCAGATCTCACGCCGGGAGGCGGAGGCCGCTGCGACGCCGGCCGCGATCCGGGACGGGGCCGAGGCGTTGCGCGCGGCTGCGGCGGCGCAGATCGCGATCAGTCCGGCGAGAACCGCGAATCCCAGCATCCAGACCTGGCTCTGGTCGCGCAGGGTGAGGAGCGGCTCGATGGCGAGGGGATAGGCGATCAGGGCCGTGAAGGAACCGATGTTCGACGCCCCGTAGAGGAAGTACGGGTCGCGCGCATGGGGGTGGTTCGAGCGCGAGAACCAGGCCTGCAGCAGCGGCCCGTTCGCCGACAGGGCGAAGAACGGCAGGCCCACCGAGAGGAGGAACAGCCCGAGCAGCCAGACGGCTTCCCCATCGGCGGGCGGCTTGCCCCAGCCCGCGGCCAGTTCGATCGGCAGCGCCGCCAGGGCGCAGCCCATCACGGCGAGGTGGAGCGGGGCGGCGACGCGCAGCGGCAGGTAGCGGGCCAGGGCATGGGCATAGGCGTAGCCGGCCAGAAGCAGGGACTGGAACACCACCATCGCCACGGACCAGACCGAGGGCGAGCCGCCGAGGACCGGCAGCACCATCTTGGTGAACATCGGCTGGACGCCGAAGAGCAGCAGGGCCGAGAGGAAGATCGTGGCGACGAACAGCGCGAGAAACGCCGTCGCTCGGGACGATCCGCTCAAACCGGCATGCCGGGCTCCGTCCGCTGCCATGGTCATTGGTCGAGCCCACTCCGTTTCCGCCTGCCGATTAACGGAAGAGGCCGTTAAATTGTGGTTGCTCCGGAGGAGGCGGATCGCTCGCGGACGTCATGATTCGTCATGGACGGCGCTCGTCCGACCGGCTTCGATGACCGGGGGGACAAGCGAGTTGGTCGAAGCGTGCGGCCGATCCTTTGCGGAAACCTCGCCCGCGACGTCGAGGTGAATGCCGGTTCGGCGAAAAAGAGCGCGGCACAACAAAGGCCGAGAGTTGTGCCTCGACCCAACCTGGTCGGGCGCAGCTCTCGCCGGGCGCACGCTCCGCGCGATTGATCTCAAATGGCCGATACCGCCGTTCGAGGGTGCGCGGAGGCCGGCTCGTGCCAGGACCATTTGCGCCCATATGCGCTGATCGGCGCCTCCACGAGACGCGTCAGAAGCCAGCCTACGGCAACGCAGACCGGCAGGGCCGCGACGGTGACCCCCCATTGCGCCGCCGTTCCGACATCGGGTTTTGTGCCGAGAATGAGCCCGTGCATCAGGCCCAGCACCGGCATGTGCGTCAGGTAGACGGCGTAGGAGGTCGTGCCGAAGAAGCACAGGATCGGCGAACGGAAGCGTATCGCTTCGGGTGCGCCGCGCACGAGGGTCAGGAGAAAGGCAGTGCATCCCACTGAAACGGCGAGCGGCCCGAAGACTTGGAAAACGATGCCTTGTTCGCTGTCCATCAGCTTCAACAGGCAAGTCACGAGGAGAAGCAGCGGCGCGGCCAGCCGCAGCGGCAACTCCAGGCGTGACCCTAAGGTTCGCGGCGAAGCTATCGCGAGTGCCCCGAGCACGCCGCAGATGAGTACGTCGGCTCGGGTGGGCAGGAAGACGAGTGTCGCCATCCGCCAGTCCGGCGCCAAAAGAAGAATGCCTGCCCGAGCGCACACCGCCGCGAGCATGATGATGCAGAGCACTGCAGCGAGGCGGCGACGCGGCACGAGCAGGCACAAGAGTGGCAGCGCGAGGTAGAAGTGCTCTTCGAGGCCCATCGTCCAGGTCGGACCGAGCCACTCATGTCCAACGTCGTTGCGGGCCGCCATGAACACGTTTTGGCTGAAGGTGAGGTAGGACCAGAGTGGGAAGGTCGTGTCGGCGTGTGCCCAGGGCCGATCGACCAAGCCAACGAGACCGAAGATCGCGAGAACGCACAACATGTAGATCGGCAGCGTGCGGCAGGCCCGACGCACGTAGAAGACGGTCAGAAAGTTCCGCGCGTGGCTCTTGTCGAGGATCAGCTTGCCGACGAGGTAGCCGCTCAGCACGAAGAACATGTCCACAGCAAGCCAGCCCACCATGAAGACGGAAAGGCCCCCCGGCACTTCGCCGAAGTAATGCGAGATCACAACGAAGATCGTCATGAGACCTCGAAGACCGTCGAGGGCAACCACACGTCGATCAGGGCTGAAAGGGCTGGCAGGATCGCGGCGGCTCATCGTGACAGTCGTCATCAGTTCCGTTGGCTGCATGAAGACTGCCCCGGTGATGAGCTATTCTACCGCGGAAGCGTCAACGCAGTCTGAAGGCACTCATCGATGAGCAGGGATAGGTGGGGAGACCTCCCGATCCCCGGGCACACCAGCCGTGTCGGCAACGAGTTGACGTCCGCGTCGAGTCGACGGTGGAACGTCCACCTTTGAGGTGAAGGCCAGAATCCGGCCGCCATCCGACCCGGTCCTTCGGGGCGGGACCCGACGACGGCGTCCTGTCACGAGGACCGCGACGCCGGCCTTCCACCGCCGGCCGGAGCGTGTTTGGGGGGCTTCAATAATGCGGCGGGGGCGGTTCCGGGGCGCCGGTGCCGGTGCGGGCGCCGGCCTCCTCGACCTGCTCCACGAGCTTGGCCAGATGCCGCGTCAGGGCATCGATCTGGCGCCATTGCGCGGTGATCGTCGCGTTGAGGTCGTCGATCACCACGTCCTGCTCGGTCAGCCGCATCTCCAGGGCGTCGATGCGGGCGGAGAGCGTGTCGTCGTCGGTCATGGCTGGCCCCGCCTCATCGCAATGTCTCGGGATCGTGGTCGGGCCGCTCGACGAGGCCGGGTCCGAGCGCGATGCGGTGGTCGAAGACGAAGCAGTCGCCGCGCCAGCGGCTCTCGGCCTCGGGGATCGTCTCGAGATAGCGCAGGATGCCGCCCTCCAGATGGTGGACCGTGCCGAACCCCTTGGCGCGCATATAGGCCCCGGCCTTCTCGCAGCGGATGCCGCCGGTGCAGAACATCGCCACCGCCGGATGCGCGGCGGGGTCGAGGCCGTCGACATAGGCCCGGAAATCCGAGAACCGCGACAAATGCGGGTCGGTGGCCCCCTCGAACGTGCCGAGATTGACCTCGAAGGCGTTGCGGGTGTCGAGGAGGAGCAGGCCCGGCGTATCGAGCAGCGCGTTCCACGCCTCGGGCGGCACGGGAATCCCCGCCTCGCCCGCATCGGTGGCGCCGTCGTCGAAGGTCACGATCTCCCGCTTCACCCGCACCTTGAGATGAGCGAACGGCGCTGCCTCCGCGCGCGAGAGCTTCACGTCGAGATCCCTCAGGCGCTCGCCGAAAAGCGGGCCGTCGCGCAGGTCCGACAGGAGCGTGGCCATGCCGGCCTCGCTGCCAGCGATGGTGCCGTTGATCCCCTCGCGCGCCAGGAGGAGCGTGCCGAGGATGCCGAGTTCCACGCAACGCCGCTCCAACGCGTCGCGCAGGTCTGCGGCGTCGGGCAGGGGAACGAAGCGGTAGAGGGCGGCGACGGTGTAGGGCATCGGCGGCAGGGTCTATCAGGCGTGGCCTTTAGGGGGAACCGCTGGGCGCCCCGCCCTCGATCCGGCGCAGGACGAAGGTGGTGCCGACTTCCGGCTCGCGCCGCCAATGGTTCTCCCCCGCCGGCACCAGGCCCACCACATGGCCGCGCCGTGCCACCAGGGTGAGCCGGCCGGGAGCCGCCAGCCACGCGGCCGGATCGAAGGTCGTCAGCCCGCTGTCGCGGCAGCCCTCGAGCAAGCGGACCGGCGCGGTCCCTCCCCCCTCCGCGGGTTTCAGTTCCAGGCGGCAGACGTCCTGCTCGCGGTAGCGGTCGAGGGCGTAGACGCCCGCCGTCGGCCGCGCGCCGGCAGGCGTCGCTGCGCTGGTCTGCGCCCCGGTATTCTGGCCCCCTGCGACAGTCGGATCGTCCCGTTCGAGCTTGAACCCGGCGCCGCCATCCGGCGCGGGCGCGGGAGGGGGCGCCATCGCCACGATCTGGAGTGGGACGAGGCTGTAGACCTCGCCCCCCTCGGTCTTGGCCATGAGGCTGCGCCGGTCGTCCCGCGCCTTGAAGATGAGGACCGGCCGGACGTTCTTGTCCACGAGACGGACCACGCCGTCCACGAACAGCCAGGCGGCGACCTCGTTCAGGATCGGCAGGGCGCGGCGGCACCCGGCGGGAAACGACAGGCGCCGCCCGCCCTCGAAGCTCTGCGACGCGAGGGTCATGACGCAGCGCCGCGTGCTGCCGTCCCGCGACAGGTCCCAGGTGCCGGGAACCCCTTCGATGGTCGGCGGCAGTGTCTCCACGAAGCCGGGGGGCGGGCTCGCCGCGGCGGGCGTCTCCGAGGGGCCGGCGGCGGCGGCGGGCTCCGAAGGTGTCGGGG
>NZ_VRVC01000036.1:0-38667 GCF_008040005.1 Methylobacterium sp. WL19 | reverse complement strand
TGGGCGCGGAGGCGACGATCGTCGCCGGGCCGATCCCCGCCGCATCCGGCAGGGCGAGGATGCGCAGGATCACCGGGTTGCCCCAGGGGTCGACGGCGTCCGCAGGGCGGGGACGGTCGCGGTGCCGACCCTCGCCGTCCGGGCGGTCGTCTTCGGGGACGGTGAGGTCGCGGCCTTCCAGGGAGCCGGAGCGGAGGATCGCGTCGCCCTGCCGGACCTGCCAGGACCAGCCCGACCGGTCGCGGTCGAAGGGCGGGCCGCCGAGGTTGCGCCCGAGGGCGAGGCGGCCGTCGCGGCCCCGCTCGAGGCTCGATGCGATGGCGACGATCTGGCTGTCGAGGCGGCTGTCGAGCTGGCCGCGCACGAAGCGGTGCAGGATGAAGCCGATGGCGATTCCCGCCACCACGAGGGCCACGGTGACGAGGACGAGGGCGGCGAGGATCAGCCGCCGCTGCAGGGAGCCGCGATGCGCATGAGGCGGCCCGTGGGGAGCCGGTCCGTGGGGAGGTCGCGGCCGGGTCACGCCGCCTCCCCCGGCACCAGCTGGTAGCCGTGGCCGCGCACGCCCTCGATCCGGGCCGGCGCGATCTTGCGGCGCAGGCGCGTGATGATGACCTCCACGGAGTTCGAATCGACCTCCGCGTCGCCGTCATAGACCCGCTCGATCAGCTGGCCACGGGGCACCACCCCGTCCTTGCGCAGGATCAGGCAGGAGAGCACCCGCCATTCGAGCCCGGTCAATTTCAGGGGTAGGCCATCCCGCTCGAACGTGCCGAGGCCGGCATCGTAGGTGAGAGGCCCGCAGACGATCCGGTTGGCCCCGTGCGCCGAGGCGCGGCGCACCAGGGCCCGCAGGCGGATGACGAGTTCCTCCACCCGGAACGGCTTCACGAGATAATCGTCCGCCCCCGCCTTGAAGCCCGCGACCTTGTCGCTCCAGCCGTCCCGCGCGGTGAGGATCAGCACAGGCACGGTCCGCCCGGCGGCCCGCCAGGCCTGAAGCACCGAGACGCCGTCGCGCTTGGGCAGGCCGAGATCGAGCACCACGGCGTCGTAGGTCTCCGTTTCGCCGAGATGCTGGCCGTCCTCGCCGTTGACCGCGTGGTCGAGGGCGAAGTTCTCGGCGCGCAGGGCCTTGGCGATCTCGGCGGCGAGGGCCGCATCGTCCTCCACCAGAAGGAGCTTCATCGGAATCCGTATCCTTGGGGATGCAGGGGCAGCCCCGGCGCCTACGCGCCGCGCTTTAACCGGGGCTGAACCGCGCGGTTCAGATCGGGTTGGAGGGGCGAGCCTAGAACGGCGTCAACCCGAGAGGGGATCCGCTTTTCCAGGACATCGACACCATGACGACCGAGAAGACCATCGACGGAACCGCCACCGAGATGCCGAGCCCCGCCGCCGCCCCGCGCCGCTCGCGCCGCGGCTGGATCGTCGGCGCCATCGCCGCTCCCCTCGCTTTCGGGGCCGTCGGCCTTTCCCTGGCGCAGAATACCGGCGTGACCCTCACCCCCGTCGCGCCGGTCACCGTCGCACAGCTCGCTCCTTCCGCCGCCATCGCGGCCAAGGGCGAGGTCGCGGAAATCTTCGGCAACAAGTTCATCCTGCAGGACGGCTCCGGCCGTGCCCTGGTCGAGACCGGCAAGCAGGGTGAAGGCGGCACGCTCGTTACCAAGGGTGAGGCAGTCACGGTGCAGGGCCGCTTCGAGAACGGCTTCCTCCACGCTACCCTCCTCACCCTGGCCGATGGCAAGACGGTGGTGCTCGGTCCGGCGCGCGGTCCGAAGCCCGGTGGCCTCGACTGGGCGAAGGACAAGGTCGGCCTCGGCCCCGAGATCGATGCACCCGCGCTCACCGCGAAGGTCGAGGCGGCCGGCTATTCCGACATCCGCGTCACCGGGCGCGGTCCGCGCCATCTCGACATGGCGGCCAAGGGCCAGGACGGGCGCGAGCGCCTGCTCCATGTCGGGTTCGACGGCGACATTCGCGAGAAGCGCAGCTTCTGACGATGACATTTCCCTCCCTCGGACCTCCGGGGGAGGGCTTGAGGCCTTCTCCATCATCGGGATCGACGACAATGCCAAAGACCGCGACCGCCACTGGAATCGTCTGGGCCGTCTTCGGCCATCGCCTCGCGCTGGAGGGGAACGGCACGAGGAGTCTCGCCGATCTCGGTCCCAAAGCGGTGTCGGAAGGGATGCCGAGGGTCGGCGACACCGTCACCGTCGAGGGCGAGGTCACGCCCTGCGAAATCAAGGTGTCCCGCCTCGTCCTCGCCGACGGCGCGGTGCGCATCATCGCGTGGCCGGAAAAGGGGCACGGCAAGGGCGATCCGGACACGGCGCTGCGCCTCGTCCGCGATGCCGGTTACCGCGTCGAAGGACCGCCGGTTCGCAAGCCGAGGCATTTCGAGATTCGCGGCATCCGGGACGGAGAGACCTTCGACGTCCATGTCCATGACGACCACGGAATCCGGAAAGAAAAGCGTATCGCGGTCTAGAAGCCGAGTATTCCACATACCGAATACACTGCTGATCTTGTCTGCCGTGCCGGGGCTTCGACGCTCACGCAGAATTCAATCCCCGCCGAGGAACCTTCATTTCGGGCTGGGGTTTGCCGCTCCGATCGACCCGAGGCCTTGGCTCCCGAGCCAGTGACACGTGCCGATCGGTCCCCTTCATGACCTGCTTCGAAAGATCGATCGGATGACGAGCGTGCCCGCCGCCGACCAGGATCGGGGTCGCGCCCCGTCGCAGCGGACGCTGCGCGGGCTCGATGCCCTCAACTTCTTCCTCGCCGACGTCCGGGACGGGCTCGGCCCCTATCTCGCCATCTACCTCATCGCCGTGCGCGGTCCCGACCAGGGCTGGAATGAGGCGACGACCGGAATGATCATGACGATCGCCGGCATTGCCGGGCTGATCGCGCAGACGCCGGCCGGGGCGCTGATCGACCGGACCAACCACAAGCGCGCCATCGTCATCGCCGGGGCGCTGGCTGTCACGGCGAGCTGCCTGCTCCTTCCCTTCGTCACGAATTTCTATCTGGTGGCCGCGACCCAGTCCGTCGCCGGCATCGCCGGGGCGGTGTTCCCGCCGGCGCTCGCCGCGATCACCCTCGGCGTGGTGGGGCCGAAGATGTTCTCCAAGCGCATCGGCCGCAACGAGGGCTTCAACCATGCGGGCAACGCGGTCTCGGCGGCCATTGCCGGATCGACGGCCTATTTCTTCGGGCCCATCGTGGTGTTCTGGCTGATGGCCTTGCTGGCGGTGCTGAGCGTCGGGGCCATGCTGATGGTGCCGGCCAAGGACATCGACGACGACCTCGCCCGCGGCCTCGACGAGACGGCGGGGGAGGGCGGCGAACAGGCATCCGGGATCAAGGCCCTGCTGCAGAACCGCACCCTGATGCTGTTCGCCCTGCTGGCCGCGATCTTCCACCTCTCCAATGCCGCAATGCTGACCTCGGTGGGCCAGTTGCTGACCAAGCTTTCGGGTAAGGAGAGCGCGACCTCGCTCATCTCGGTCTGCATCGTGGCCGCCCAGTTCGTCATGGTGCCGGTGGCGGTCTTCGTCGGCGCCAAGGCCGACGCGATCGGGCGCAAGCCGATCTTCCTCGTGGCCTTCGGCGTGCTCGCCATCCGGGGCGTGCTCTACACCTTCTCGGACAACCCGTTCTACCTCGTCGCCGTGCAACTCCTCGACGGGATCGGTGCCGGCATCTACGGCGCGCTCTTCCCCATCGTCGTCGCCGACCTCACCCGAGGCACCGGACGGTTCAACGTCTCGCAGGGGGCCGTCGCGACGACGCAGGGGCTCGGCGCCTCGTTCTCGGCGACGCTGGCCGGTCTCATCATCGTGTCGGCGGGCTATTCGACAGCGTTCCTGGTCCTGGCGGCAATCGCGGCGGCGGGGTTCGTCCTCTACCTCGTCGCCATGCCGGAGACCTACGGGTTCGAGCCACCGACCTCGGCCTCGAAGCCCCCGGGCTCGGGCGGGTCGGAGGCGATGGCGGTCTCCCCCGCCTGACGGCGAGTCCGGCAGGACCGAAGCCGTCCAAACCCTCCGAGTTTTCAGACGACGCGCCCCCCTTTTTTCATCACCCCGCCGGCTCGAGCCGTGGCCGGGCGCGTCACATGACGGGCCGTGAAGCGAGACATGCCATGACCCATCCCGCCATGACCCATCCCGCCATGACCCATCCCGCCATGACCCATCCCGCGAGCGCACGGGACGATATCCTCGCCTTCGCCCATATCGGCGATCTGCACCTCACCGAGGGGCATCTCGAGAACGCCCGCGATTTCCTCGCCATCGTCGCACAACTCGGCGCGGTCGAGGGGCTCGATTTCGCGTACCTGCCCGGCGACAACGCCGAGAACGGGCTGCCCGAGCAATATGCCCTCGTCCGCCAGGGCCTCCTGGGATTCTCGCTCCCCGTCCATGTCATCACGGGAGATCACGACATGGAGGGCGGCAGCCTCGATGCCTTCCATGCCGGCCTCGGCGCACGGCCACTTCCCTACGCCACCGACATCTCCGGCATTCGCTGCCTCTTCCTCGACATGTGCGGGCCGGGAACCGGCGGTCCGGATTTCCGCCTGGGCGACGCACAGCTCGCTTGGCTCGAAGGCGAAATCCAGCTGGCCGAGCGCGACGGTCTCGACTGCGCACTGTTCATGCACAGCTACCCCGCAGACCTGAAAGGCGAGGGCGAGGCCGTCCGCGTCGGCCATCTCGTCTCGCAGTCGCGCGTGCGCCTCGTGGAAATGGGCCACACCCATTACAACGAGCTCGCCAATGACGGTCGCACCATCTTCGCGGCCACGCGCTCCACCGGGCAGGTCGAGGAAGGGCCGGTCGGCTATGCCATCGCGGCGATCGATGGCGGCGTCGTCAGCTGGCGCTTCAAGGAACTGGCCGAGCCCTGGCCCTTCGTCCTCGTCACCGCCCCCGCCGACCGGCGCCTCGCCCATGACGACGCGCACCGGGTGCGCGACACGGTGGAGGTGCGCGCGCTCGTCCTCGGTGCCTCCGCCGTCACCGCTTGCGAGGTCAGCGTCGATGGCGGGCCGTGGCAGGCGATGACCCGCGCCGACGGCGACCGGCGTTACCGTGCGTCGATCCCCTGGGACGCGGCGGGGCGCCGCCTCACCGTGCGGGCCTCGGACGCGGCCGGGGGCACGGGGCAGGACGTCGTGGAGCCCGCCACCGACCGGTCCCGCTTGCCGGTCTCGAAGGGGATCGGCAGCGACGCGGATTCCATCGGCGCCTGGCCCGAGAAGGGCCTCCTCGGTACCCAGCTCGGACCCAATCGGAACGGCCGACACTGGTAGTCGTCACGCCGCTCCCTCGACCCTGACAGGATTTCGCCCGCCCATGTTCGCACTCCCCGTGACGCCGCATCTGGCGACCTGGATCATCGCCGGACTGGCGACAATCGGGGTCATCACCCGGCCCTTCGCCTGGCCGGAGGCTGTCTGGGCCGTGCTCGGAGCCGGGGCGCTGCTGGTGCTGGGCCTGATCTCGCCGGAAGCGGCCTGGGACGGCGTGCGCAAGGGGACGGATGTCTACCTGTTCCTCGTCGGCATGATGCTGCTCGCAGAGATCGCCAGGAAGGAGGGCCTGTTCGATTGGCTCGCCGGCATCGCCGTGCGCCAGGCCAGGGGGTCGGCGACGCGCCTGTTCCTGCTGGTCTACCTCGTCGGCACCGTGGTCACGGTGTTCCTCTCCAACGATGCCTGCGCCGTCGTGCTGACCCCGGCGGTCTATGCCGCGGCCAAGGCGGCGGAGGCCGAGCCGCTGCCCTACCTCTTCATCTGCGCCTTCATCGCCAATGCGGCGAGCTTCGTGCTGCCGATCTCGAACCCGGCCAACCTCGTCGTCTATGCCGCGCACATGCCGCCGCTCAGCGAATGGCTGGCGCGGTTCGCGCTGCCCTCGATCCTGGCCATCGTCGCCACCTACATCGTCCTGCGCCTGACCCAGAACTCCGTCCTGCGGCAGCAATTGCTCGCCCGGGACGTCGAGGCGACGCCCCTCTCGGGCACCGGCAAGGTCGCCGGTCTCGGCATCGTCGCCACCGCCGGGGCCCTCATCGCCGCCTCGGCCTACGATCTCGAACTCGGCCTGCCGACCTTCGTCGCCGGCCTCGCCACCACGCTCCTCGTCCTCGCGATCAAGCGGGGCGGAGCGGTGGAGGTCGTCAAGGACGTGTCCTGGGGCGTGCTGCCCCTGGTGGCCGGGCTGTTCGTGCTGGTCGAGGCCCTGGAGAAGACCGGTGTCCTGACCCTGCTCGCCGATCACCTCAAGCGGGCGGCACAAGCCTCGCCCGATGCCGCGGCCTGGGGCGGCGGAACCCTGGTGGCGGTGCTCTCCAACCTCGTCAACAACCTGCCGGCCGGCCTGATCGCGGGGGCGGCCGTGCAGCAGGCAGACGTCTCCGAGAAGGTCGCCGGGGCGATCCTCATCGGCATCGATCTCGGCCCCAACCTGTCGGTGACCGGATCCCTCGCCACCATCCTGTGGCTCACCGCCATCCGCCGCGAAGGGGAGGATGTCGGCTTCTGGCGCTTCCTCAAGTTCGGCCTGCTGGTGATGCCGCCGGCCCTCATCCTCGCCCTGGCCGGCCTACTCCTCCTGCCCTGATCCCCATTCCGAGGACGATCCGACATGAACGCGGCCCTGCTCTATCCCTTCATCCTGGTCGCCGGCGCGCTTCAGGCGGCGGGCAATTCCATGAACGCGCGCCTGCGCGTGGCCCTGGTCAATCCGTGGCTCGCGGCCTCCGTCTCGTTCTCGCTCATCGTCTTCGTCTTCGTCACGCTGTTCGTGGTGATGCCGACGCCGCTGCCCAGCCTGGAACAGCTCGGCGGCATGCCGTGGTGGGCACCGTTGGGCGGGCTCGCCGGAGCGGTGGCGGTGTTCGGCGGCCTCGCCTTCGTCGACAAGGTCGGAGCCGGGCCGTTCAACGGGCTGCTCATCACCGCCAACATCCTGACATCGCTGGCCATCGATCATTTCGGCTGGCTCGGCATGCAGGCGAACCCGCAGGGGCTGCTGCACCTCCTCGGCGGCGGCCTGATGGTGGGCGGCATCGTCCTCATCGCCCGGTTCTGAGGCCTCCCGCCCGCACCGATGGAGATCCCACGCTCATGACCGGCCCCCTGTTCTATCCCTTCATCTTGGTCGCCGGCGCCCTTCAGGCCATCGGCGTCACCATGAACGCGGCGCTTCGTGGCGCGCTCGTCAATCCGTGGCTCGCGGCGGCGGTCTCGTTCCTGCCGATCGTCTTCGTCTTCGTCGCGATGCTGGCGATCCGTCCGGTCCCGCTCCCGACCCGCGACGACCTCGCGGGAATGCCGTGGTGGGCGCCGCTCGGCGGCATCGCCGGGGCGGTGGCGGTGTTCGGCGGCCTCCTCTTCGTCGACAAGGTGGGGGCCGGCGCCTTCAACGGGCTGCTCATCACCGCCAACCTGCTGACGTCGCTGGCTATCGACCATTTCGGCTGGCTCGGGATGCCGAAGCACCGCGCCGGCAAGGCACGGATCGCGGGCGCCGGGCTCATGGTGGCTGGAATCGTCCTCATCGCGGCGTTTTGACGGGGACATCCACCGGGATTTACCTGCGCGACCCCCGCGAGTCCTTGCCAGGGTTCGCTTTTTGGTGCCCGGACGTGCTATGTCCCGGCGATCCCGCCTGAAGCCGGTCCCGTGCGAAGGGTGTGTGGATCACCCTTCCTCGCTGCCGATCGCGGAATTTCACGTCCGCCGGCACTCGTCTCGATCGTCGACATGATGCGCCGCGCGAGCGGGCACGAGCGGTTCATCCGCCGCTGCCGCCTCCGCCCTGGCGAATGATGCGGTCGTTGCGCGGGCGGCGGGGCGAGGGGAGCCAGGAAGGACGACGATGAGCGACGAAACCGACGCCAGGACCCGGTCCGAAGAGCGCGCCGAGCGCGCGGAGCGGATGGCCAAGGAAGGCGCGCAGGCCATGGCGGAGCATCTGCAATCGGTGAAGGAGATCGACGAGCGCACCGTGAAGCTGCGCGCCCTTCGCCTTGCCAAGGAAGCCGCCGAGGCCGCGGAGAAGGCTGCCGCTCCCGCGCCGGCCCCCAAACGCAAGCGCTCCGCGAGCTGAGCCAGACAGCCTTACCAGGAAACCGACCCATGGCATTCGATCGGACCCGTCGCGCCAGCGACCCCCGCCAGGCGGCGGAAGCCGCCTTCAAGGCCGCCACCACCAAGGCGCCCGACACTCCCAAACCCGTCGAACGCGCCCCCGCCGCGCCGCTCAGCCCGCCCGGTGCCCGCGAGATGGTGTCCCTGCGCCTCGACCGCGCCGTGCTGGAGCATTTCCAGAAGGACGGCCCAGGCTGGCAGGACCGGATTAACGCGGCGCTGAAGGGCATCGCCGGACTGTAGAGACCGGCCCGGTTCCGACAGCTCGCGGCTGCCGGAAAGTGCTTCTCTCCCGCGCCTATTCCCCCACGCCGAACAGCTTCTCCAGGAAATTTCGGTCGTCCTGGCTCGGCCCGCGGGCGCGCTGGTTGGCGGCGACGCGGGGCGGCGGGGCGGCGGATTGCGGCTCTCCGAGGAGGGCGCCGATGAGGCCTCCCGGTGCGGTCCCGGTGGTGGCGGGAACCTCCGCCGGGGCGCGGTTGCGCCAATGGTTGGCGCCCGGCAGCATCGTCGGAGTCTGGCCCTTGAGGGCCACGGTCATGTAGGTCTTCCAGATCTCGCCGGGCAGGTTGCCGCCGGAGACCTTCTTGGTGGATTCGCCGTCGTCGTTGCCGAGCCAGACGCCGGTGACGAGGGTCGACGAGTAGCCGATGAACCAGGCATCGCGGAAATCCTGGCTCGTGCCGGTCTTGCCGGCGAGGTCCCATCCCGGAACCTCGGCCTTCTTCGCGGTTCCCGAGACGAAGGTCTCGTGCATCATCGCGTTCATCATCGAGACGGTCTCGGCATTCATCACCCGGCCGAGATTGGTGTCCTTGCGCTGGTAGAGCGCCTTGCCCGTCGTGCTCTTCACGTTGGCGATGACGTAGGGGTTCACGCCCGTGCCGCCATTGGCGAAGGCGGCGTAGGCGCCCACCATTTCCAGCGGGGTCACTTCCGAGGTGCCGAGCGCCAGTGAGCCGTTGGCCTGCAGCGGCGAGGAGATGCCCAGGCGCTGGGCCGCCTGCACCACCGCCTTCGGGCCGACTTCCTGGCCGAGGCGCACGGCCACGGTGTTGAGCGACAGCGCCAGCGCCTCGCGCAAGGGGACCGGCCCGCGATAGTCGCGCGAATAGTTCTCCGGGTTCCAGCCCTTGATGCTGATCGGCGCGTCGTCGCGCACGGTGTCCGGGGTCAGGCCCCGCTCCACGGCGGCGAGATAGACGAAGGGCTTGAACGAAGAGCCCGGCTGGCGCTTGGCGGTGGTGGCCCGGTTGAACTGGCTCTGGGAATAATCGCGCCCGCCGATGAGCGCCCGGATCGCGCCGTCCGGCCTCATCGAGACCACGGCCCCCTGGGCGACGTTGTAGCGCGAGCCCTTCTGGTTCAGCTCGTCCACCAGTGCCTTCTCGGCCGCGCCCTGAAGGCGGGTGTCGACGGTGGTGGTGACGACGATGTCGGTGTCGAATTTCGGCAGGAAGTCGTCGAGGACGTCCATGACGAGATCGGCCACGTAATTGGCCGAGCCGCCGCCACGGCTGCTCGCCGGCCGCGCCGGGGTCGCCAGCGCCAGCTTCACCTCGGCGGGCTTGGCGAAACCGAGTTCCTCCATGGCCGCGAGCACCTGGGCCGCCCGCGCCTGGGCGGCGGGCAGGTTGCGGTTGGGCGCGAGACGCGAGGGCGCCTGGACGAGGCCGCCGAGCATGGCGGCTTCCGCCAGCGTCACCGCCTTGGCGGGCTTGCCGAAATAGCGCTGGGCGGCGGCCTCGATGCCATAGGCGCCGGCGCCGAAATAGACCCGGTTCAGGTAGAGTTCGAGGATCTCGTCCTTGGTGTAGCGGTGCTCCAGCCACAGGGCGAGGATCGCCTCCTGGATTTTTCGCGAGGCCGAGCGTTCCGGCGTCAGGAACAGGTTCTTGGCGAGCTGCTGGGTCAGGGTCGATCCGCCCTGCGAGACGCCGCGGCGGGTGACGTTCTGGGCCACGGCGCGGGCGATGCCCACCGGGTCGACGCCGAAATGGCTGTAGAAGCGCCGGTCCTCGATCGCCACGAAGGCACGCGGCAGATAGGGCGGCAACTCGCCGATGCTCACCACCCGTCCGCCGGTCTCGCCGCGATTGGCCAGGAGCGAACCGTCGCTGGCGAGGATGGCGATGTTGGGCGGGCGCTTCGGAACGGCGAGCTGGTCGATCGGCGGCAATTGCGAGGCGTGGTAGGCCACCAGCCCCGCGATGGCGATGACGCCCCACAGGCCGAGCACGAGGGTGCCATAGTAGAGACCGCCCAGGAACGAGCGCCGGCGCGGCTTGCGGGCCGGTGCCTTGGCCCGCGCCGAGGGGCGCCGGGGGCCTTCGCCCTGGCCGTTGCTGCTCGTCGCGCGTCTGCCCACACCGCCTCCGGCGCGATCGTCGCCGCTGAGCCGTAGGTCGAGGTCGCCGCGCCCACCGATGCGCCCTTCGGGCACGTCGAAGTTCGGCTCCTCCCGCCCGCGTCCCTTGCGTCCGTTCGCCATGCGTTTCGTCTGAACCTGTGAGCGCCTCGTGATCCGAGAGGCTCAGGTACCGCACGGTAAATACGGCGGGTTTAAGGGTTCCTAACCCGGATCGTTTTCGGGTTTTGAGATCATAGCGGAATGTTAACCGCTCGGCCGTGGCGGCTTGAATCGTGATTGCCGCTCTTTGAACCTCACCCGCAGTCTCCACGACCAAGACCGGAAAATGCGTTTCCGGAAACGATCGGTTTCCATCGTTTCTATTTCATTCCGCTCGAATGGGCCGGATAACGATGCCGGTGCGGACATGCCGGCTTTCTTCAAGACCTGGTGCCCCATGCGAGCGTATTTCCCGGCCCGATCGTGAGGGCCGATGGAGACGGTCGTGTGGATCCAGGCCGAGCTTGCCCTGTGAGCCGCGATACATTTGAGTCGGACCGAGCAGAAGGGAAACGGGCGATGAGCTGGCACAGTGCGGACGACCCGGCTCCGGGCGATCCTTTCTCCTGCGACGCGATCAAGACCCTGATCGTTCCCCGCTCGCGGGATCTCGGCTCGTTCTCCGTCCGGCGGGCCCTGCCGTCGACGCAGTGCCGGATGGTCGGTCCCTTCATCTTCTTCGACCAGATGGGGCCGTCCGAGTTCCTGCTCGGCCAGGGCATGGACGTGCGGCCGCATCCGCATATCGGCCTCTCCACCGTCACCTACCTGTTCGACGGCGAGATCATGCACCGGGACAGCCTGGGCACCGAACTGCCGATCCGTCCGGGCGAGCTCAACTGGATGACGGCCGGTCGCGGCATCACCCATTCGGAGCGGACCGGCGCCGGGCTGCGCCGGACCGGCTCGAAGCTGTTCGGCATTCAGGCCTGGGTCGCGCTCAGCGGCAAGGACGAGGAGACCGCCCCCGCCTTCGAACATTACGACGCGGATGCGCTGCCGATCCTTTCCGGCGAGGGCAAGATCGTCCGGCTGATCGCCGGCGAGGCCTTCGGCGCCAGATCGCCGGTGCGGACGTCGAGCCCGATGGTCTATGCCGACGTGATGCTCGAGGCCGGCGCCGTGCTGCCCTTCGACCCGACCTATGACGAGCGCGCGATCTACACCGTCTCCGGCGCCATCGACATTGCCGGCGACGGGTTCGGCCCCGGCCAGCTCCTCGTTTTCAATCCCGGCGACCGCATCAGCGTGCGGGCCACCGAGGCCGCGCGCTTCATGGTCCTGGGCGGTGAGCCCATGGACGGGCCGCGCCATCTCTGGTGGAACTTCGTCTCCTCGCGGCCGGAGCGGATCGAGCAGGCCAAGGAGGACTGGCGCCAGGCCCGGTTCGACACCGTGCCCGGCGAATCCGAGTTCATCCCCTTACCCGAATCGCCTCCGCCCGTGCGCTACCCCTGATGCGTGAAAACGGGGCGGGGCCGATGGGGCCTCGCCCGCGAATCCCCTCCGAGAGGACATGTCGACATCATGGCTGTTGAAGCATCCGGTGCCGCGAGCGAACTCGTCCAGGTCGTGGCGCTGCTCGCCGCCGGCGTCGTCGCGGTGCCTGTGTTCAAGCGGATCGGCCTCGGCTCGGTCCTCGGCTACCTCGTGGCGGGGCTCGCCATCGGCCCGTTCGGCCTCGGCCTGTTCTCGGATGCCCACGCCATCCTGCATGTGGCGGAACTCGGGGTGGTGATGTTCCTGTTCATCATCGGGCTGGAGATGGAGCCGTCCCGGCTCTGGGGCATGCGGCGCGAGATCTTCGGCCTCGGCCTCGCCCAGGTCGGCGTCTGCATCGCCGCGCTCATGCTCGTCGGCATCGCCATGGGATTCTCGCCCGCCATCGCGTTCGTGGCCGGCACCGGCTTCGTCCTCACCTCCACCGCCATCGTCATGCAGCTTCTCGAAGAGCGCGGGTCGCTCTCGACGCCGAAGGGACAGCGCATCGTGGCGATCCTCCTGCTGGAGGACCTCGCCATCGTGCCGCTCCTCGCCATCGTCGCGCTGCTGGCCTCCGGCGGGCAGGCGACCGGCACGATGGACCGCGTCTATGGCATCGGCATCGCCCTCGGGTCCGTGGCTGCCCTGGTGGCGGCGGGGCGCTGGCTGCTCAACCCGCTGTTCCGCCTGCTGGCCGCGGCCAAGGCCCGCGAGGTGATGACGGCGGCGGCCCTCCTCGTCGTGCTCGGCTCGGCCCTGGCCATGCAGCTCGGCGGGCTGTCCATGGCCATGGGTGCATTCCTGGCGGGCGTCCTCCTCTCGGAATCGAGCTTCCGGCACCAACTGGAGGCCGATATCGAGCCGTTCCGGGGCATCCTGCTCGGCCTGTTCTTCCTCGGCGTGGGCATGTCCCTCGACCTCACGGTCATCGCCGCGAACTGGGCGCTCATCCTCACGGGCGTCGCCGCCTACATGGTGGTGAAGAGCGTCGTCATCTACGCCGTCGCCCGCCTCCTGCGCGCGTCGCATCCCGAGGCGATGGAGCGCGCGGCCCTGATGGCCCAGGGCGGCGAGTTCGCCTTCGTGCTCTATGCCGCCGCCGCGAGCGCCGGCATCATCGACGGCACCACCAACGCCATCCTGACGGCGACGATCATCCTCTCCATGGCCCTCACGCCGCTGATGGTGATCGCCTTCGACCGCTTCGGCCCCAAGGCCTCGGTCTCCACGGAGGGTGTCGAGGTGCCGGAGAACCTCGTGGGCAGCGCCCTCATCATCGGCTTCGGCCGTTTCGGGCAGGTGGTGAGCCAGCCGCTGATCTCGCGCGGCTGCTCGGTCTCGATCATCGACACCAATCCCGCCTATATCCGTGTCGCCGAACAATTCGGCTTCAAGGTCTATTACGGCGATGGCACGCGTCTCGACATCCTGCACGCGGCCGGGGCCGCCACGGCACGGGCGATCCTGATCTGCATCGACGACCGCGAGGCGGCCCGGCGGATCGCCGAACTGGCGAAGGCCGAGTTCCCCCTCGTGCCCGTCCTCGCCCGCGCCCGCGACCGCGAGCACGCGATCGAGCTCATCCATGCCGGCGTCGCCTACCAGCTTCGCGAGACGCTGGAATCCGCCCTGGCCTTCGGCGAGCAGGCGCTCCTGGCCATCGGTGACGAGCCGGATTCCGCCAGCGCAGTCATGGCCGAAGTCCGCCGCCGCGATGCCGAGCGGCTCGATATGGAGACCGTGGGCGGGATCTATGCCGGGCGCGACCTGATTCGGGGGAATGCGGTGGAGGCCTGAGGCGTGGGGTCTCACACCTCCGGCGGAGCGTCGGGATTGCGCTCTTGGCGGTCGCGCTGCGCCGCCGCGCGGGCGAGGAGCAGCAACGTCACCGGGGTCGTCACGGTGAGGAACACGCCAATTAGCGCGTCGCGCAGGACGAGGCGGCCCTCGATCAGGGACAGGAGCAGCATCGAGCTCATGAGGATCAGCGCCATGCCCAGGGTCGCGCCCAGGGTGGGGGCATGGACGCGCTCGTAGAACGTCCGGAGGCGGATGAGGCCGAAGGCGCCGGTGAGCGAGAACCCCGCGCCGACGATCGCCAGCGCCACCACCAGCCACGCGGCCCATACGGGCAATTCGGCGCCGTTCACTGGATCACCTCGCCCTGCATCAGGAACTTCGCCAGCGCCACGGTGGCGGTGAAGCCGATCATGCCGAGGATCAGGGCGGCCTCGAAATAGAGGCCGCTGCCGGTGCGCATGCCGTGGACCACCACCGCCAGCATGCCGTTGAGATAGAGGGTGTCGAGACCGAGGATGCGATCCTGCGCGCGGGGGCCGCGCAGCATCCGCCATGCGGCGAGCGCCATGGCGAGAACCAGCATCCCCTGGGCAAAGCCGAGCCCCCAATCGAGAACGGTGTTGGCGCTCATGGGAGGAACCTCATGGGGCGAAAATCTGCATCAGGGGGCGCTCGTAGCGGTCCTTCACCCGCCGCACCCATTCCTCGCCATCCGTGTAGTCGAGCACGTGGATGAGTAGGCAGCCCGTGTCGGAATCGTACTGGACCCAGAGGGTGCCGGGCGTGCCGGTGAGGATGATCGACAGGATCGCGAGACCGAACGGCGCGCGCATGTCGAGGGGGATCGTGACGAAGCCGGTCCGCCGCTCGCCCCCGCGAAGCCCGAGGATGATGCGGGCGACATCGATGTTCGAGCGCACCATGTCGTAGAGCACGATCACGGCGAGCCGCGCGAGGATGCCGGGCGCGCGCACCCGCACCGAGGGAGGCCGTAGCGCCAGCATGACGGCGGGAACCATGAGGCCGACCAGCAGCGCCAGAAGGACGTTGCCCGGGGAGAGCGGCGCGTTCAGCAAGAGCCAGGTCGCGGCGAGGCAGGCCGACAGGATGGGGTAGGGCAGGAGGCGGCTCACGATCCACCGCCTTCCCGCGTCGGCCCGAGGACGGCGCGAACGTAATCCTGCGGCTGGGCCAGCCAGCGCACGGTGTCGTCGGCATAGGCGAGGGCCGGGCCGCCCCAGACGGCGAGGGCCACACAGGCGGCGAGCAGGCCGGCGAGAGCGGTGAATTCCGAGAGGCGCAGGACCGGCGGCGGGTCGTCGCTCGGAACCCAGAGGTTCTTGATCCCGAGCCGCACCATCGGCATCAGCGTGGCGAAGCTCGACAGGGTCAGCGCGGTGATGAGCCACCAGGCGGACGCGGTCATCGTGCCCGTGGTGAGCCCCGTGAAGATCGCGAGCTTGCCGACGAAACCGGAGAGCGGGGGAACCCCCGCGAGCATCAGCGTGCAGACGAGGAAGCCGCTCCCGAGGAGCGCCACCGCCGCCGGGATCGCCCGGCCGATCTCGGTGGCGTCGGCATCGTCGAACGGGTCGCGGTACTCGTCGGCGAAGACGGCCTGGGCGGCCTCCAGCGGGTCGCGCCCGCGCTGGAGGATCTCGGCCAGCAGGAACAGGGCGCCCGCCGCGAGGGTGGAGCCGAGGAGGTAGTACAGGGCGCCCGAGAGCGCCCCGTTGTTGCCGCTCCCCAAAGCCGCCAGCACCGTGCCCGACGAGATCATCACCGCATAGCCCGCCGCCCGCGTGAGATCGCGCGCGGCCAGGATGCCGATGGCGCCATAGGCCATCGTCGCGAGCCCGGCGGCGAGAATCCAGGTCTGTCCGAACCCCTCCGACAGGCCGGCCCCGAACAGCAGCAGGCTCAGGCGCACCACCACGTAGATGCCGACCTTGCTCAGGATCGCGAGAATCGCGGCCGCCGGCGCGCTCGCCGCCGCATAGGTGGTGGGCAGCCAGAATCCGAGCGGCCAGGCGCTGCACTTGATCAGGAAGGCGATGCCGAGGATCGCGCAGCCGATTTCGAACAGGGCGAGTTCCCCCGCCTCCGGTGCCGCGAGCCGCCGGGCGAGGTCGGCCATGTTGAGGGTTCCCATCGTGCCGTAGATGAGGCTGACGCCGACGAGGAAGAACAGCGAGGCGACGAGGTTGACCGCGATGTAGCCGAGGCCGGCCCTTACCCGCGTCTCGCCCGATCCGTGCAGGACGAGACCGTAGGAGGCGGCCAGCATCACCTCGAAGAACACGAACAGGTTGAACAGGTCACCGGTGAGGAAGGCGCCGTTCACGCCCATCAGGAGCAGGAGGAACAGGCCGTGGAAGCGCGGCCCCGCCCGGCCCCAGCGGGCGAAGGAGAAGACCAGGGCGCACAGGCCCAGCACGCTGCCGAGCGCCAGCATCAGGGCCGAGAGCCGGTCTGCCACCAGCACGATCCCGTAGGGCGCGGCCCAGTTGCCGAGGCGGTAGATCTGCGCCGCCTCGCTCGCGCGCCAGACGAGGATGAGGGATATGCCGAGGAGGGCCAGCACCGTGGCGAGGCTGAGCGCCCCTTTCAGCCGGCTCCGGCGCTCGTCCATGAGGAACATCGCCCCGGCCACCGCGATCGGCAGAACGATGGGCAGGACGACGAGATGGTCGGTCCAGTCGCTGACCAGGGGGGCATTCAGAACCGTGGCGTTCATGGATGCGGGTTCTCTGGATTCGGCTCCGCCAGGTGCGGCTCGCGGCCGTCCACATGGTCGCTGCCGGTGATGCCGCGGGCGGCGAGCAGCACGACGAGGAAGAGCGCGGTGAGCGCGAAGCCGATCACCAGGGCGGTGAGGACCAGGGCCTGCGGCACCGGATCGTCCACGGAGACGATGTCAGCCCCGGCCCCGAGCACCGGCGGCGCGCCCACGGTCAGGCGGCCCATGGCGAAGATGAACAGGTTGACGGCGTAGCTCAGCAGCGAGATGCCCAGCACGACCTGGAAGGTGCGGGGACGCAGCATCAGCCAGATGCCCGAGGCGGCGAAGACGCCGATCCCCAGGGACAGCACGATCTCCATCAGGCGGGCTCCTTCTCGACGGCCCGCTCCGCCGACGCCTCGGCGGGGCGGGTGCGCCGCAGGGATTGGTGCGCCAGGGCGACGAGCATCAGCGCGCTCGCGCCCACCACCAGCACCATGATCCCGAGATCGAACAGCAGCGCGCTCGCCACCGGGACCTTGCCCAGGAGCGGCGGCTTCCAATAGGCGAAATAGGCGGTCAGGAACGGACGCCCGAACAGCCAGGAGCCGGCGCCGACCGAGACGGAGACCAGCAGGCCGATGCCGATCCACGAGATCGGCTGGATCCGCAGCCGCTCCTCCACCCACTGCGCGCCCTGGGCCATGTATTGCAGCATGAAGGCGATGGTGAGCGCGATGCCCGCCGCGAAGCCGCCGCCCGGCAGGTCGTGGCCGCGCAGGAACAGGTGCAGGGCGAGGAGGACGATGAAGGGGAACAGCCACGTCATCACCACGCGTGGGACGAGGAGAGCATCGGCGGTGGTGTCGCCGAGCTCGCGGCCCTCGCGGGCATCGTCATAGGCGTCGTGGTTCACCTGCTGCTTGGGAGGCCCCAGACTGTCGGAGGCGGGTCGGAAGCGGCGAAGGAGCGCGAACACCGTCAGGCCGACGATGCCCAGCACGCAGATTTCGCCCAGGGTGTCGAAGGCCCGGAAATCCACCAGCAGGACGTTGACGACGTTGCGTCCGCCCGCCTGCGGGTAGGCCTCCTCGATGAACCAGCGGGCGATCCCGTCGACGGCGGGCCGGGTCATCACCGCGTAGGCCAGCCCGGCGAGCCCCAGGCCGGCAAAGGCGGCGATGCCGAGATCGATGAGCCGTCGACGGCGGGACCGCGTCTTCTCCCAAGCCGGCGCCGGAATCGCCGCGTCGCGCTTGGGCAGCCAGCGCAGGCCCAGCAGCAGCAGCACGGTGGTGACGATCTCCACCAGGATCTGCGTCACCGCGAGATCCGGGGCGGAGAGCCAGAGGAAGGTGAGGCTGCTCACGAGCCCCGCCCCGCCGACGAAGATGGCGGCGGACAGCCGGTGGTACTTCGCCCGCTCCGCCGCGCCGATGGCGCAGGCCGCGCCCACGAGCCACATCAGCGCGAAGGCCGGGTCGAACTCCGTGGTCTTGCCCGGCGCGAACAGGTCGAGCCCCCGTGTCGCTCCCGTCACTACGGCGGCCAGGAGCACGGTGAGGAAGAGGATGCGCAACTGCGCCTGGAGGCGCTCGGCGCCGAGCACGGCTTCCAGGCGGCGCGCGCCGTTCACGAGGCCGGTCATGGTCCGCTCGAACAGCCAGCCGCCGTCGATCCGGTCCATCAGCCAGGGTCCGCCGCGGGGGTTGGTGTTGATCCGCCGCCCGAACGCAACATAGAGCGCGATGCCGCCCAGCAGCGCCACCATGCTGAGCGCCAGCGGCGCGTTGAAGCCGTGCCAGATGGCGAGGTCGTAATCGGGGGTCCGCTCACCCAGGACCGCCCGGACCGCGCCTGCGAGGAGGGGGCCGATCGTCAGGTTCGGCACGAGGCCGATGGCGACGCAGACGAGGACGAGGAGCTCGATCGGGATGCGCATCCAGCGGACCGGCTCGTGGGGCGCGTGCGGCAGGTCGTGCGGGGCGGGTCCGAAGAAGGCCTGCCGGATGAAGCGCACGGAATAGAGCATGGTGAAGGCGCTCGCCAACGTCGCCAGTACCGGCAAAGCGAGGTTGAGCAGGTGGCCGTCCGCGTTGTCGACCGCCTCCGCCAGGAACATCTCCTTCGACAGGAAGCCGTTGAGGAGCGGCACGCCCGCCATCGCGGCGGCGGCGACCATCGCCAGGGTGGCGGTATAGGGCATGGCCTGCCACAGGCCGCTGAGGCGGCGCATGTCGCGCGTCCCGGTCTCGTGGTCGATGATGCCCACCGCCATGAACAGCGAGGCCTTGAACGTCGCGTGGTTCACCGTGTGGAAGATCGCCGCCACGACGGCCAGCGGCGAGTCGAGGCCGAGGAGCAGGGTGATCAGCCCGAGATGGCTGATGGTGGAATAGGCGAGCAGACCCTTGAGGTCGTGCTGGAAGATCGCGCTCCACGCGCCCACCAGCATCGTGATCATGCCGGCGGTGCCGACGATCCAGTACCAGGCCTCGGTGTCGGCCAGCACCGGCCAGAACCGGATCATCAGGAAGATGCCGGCCTTCACCATGGTGGCCGAATGCAGGTAGGCGCTGATCGGCGTCGGTGCCGCCATGGCGCGCGGCAGCCAGATGTGGAACGGGAACTGCGCCGATTTGGTGAGCGCGCCGGCCAGTACCAGGACCAGGGCCGGCAGGTAGAGCGGATTGTTGCGGATCGCGTCGCCCGAGGCGAGCACCGCCGAGAGGTCGTAGCTGCCGACGATCTGCCCGATGAGCACCAGACCGACGAACAGGCAGAGGCCGCCCGCCGCCGTGATGGTCAGCGCCATCCGCGCGCCGTCCCGTGCGGAGGCGTTGTCGGACCAATAGCCGATGAGCAGGAACGAGACGATGCTCGTCAATTCCCAGAAGACGAAGAGCTGGATCAGGTTGCCCGAGAGCACGATGCCCAGCATCGCGCCGACGAAGGCGAGGAAATACGAGAACAGACGCGGCACCGGGTCCGCTTCCGCCATGTAGTAGCGCGCATAGAGCACCACGAGCGCGCCGATTCCGAGCACCAGGACGGCGAACAGCCAGGACAGCCCGTCGAGCCGCAGCACGAACCGGACGCCGAGCGTCGGCAGCCAGTCCACCGCCCAGATAACGGGGTCCGGGCCGGCGACGGCAGGGTAGAGCAGCCCGATGCAGGCGAGGCAGGTCACCATCACGACACCCGCAACGATCGCGGCGGCGTTGCGTGCGTTGCCCGGCAGGCAGATCGCTACGACACTGCCGAGTAAGGGCAGGATGGCGGCGGTGGCGAGGAGCAGGTGAGGCGGCATCGGCTCGGGCAAGACCCTCGTTGGGCGGGACCGCCATCCATGGGGTGTGGAGGGGATCCCGGCGAAGCGAAGAGCGGAGCGCTCGCGCGGATAAGCTGCGGTATAGGCTGCAACATCAGACGTGGCGAGGGCGGAGAGCCGCGAGATTCCGGGAATTACCGCGACATCGAAGGCACTTCCGCCCTGTTCCCGCCGGCCTATTCCCGTCGGCGCGACACCGGCTTGCTGAGATAGGCCGATCCCGCGAGGAGGAAGCGCCAAGGGGTATCCGCCCCACGCGTGATGCCGATGCGGCGGTCGGCCACGATGTCCGGCGTTGCGCTCCGTCGCTCCAGTTCGAAGGGCGGCCGGTCGAGGGGGAGGCCGTCGTGCAGGCTCGTCACCGCCAGGGCCTGACACAGGCGGCCCGGCCCCGCGCAGAGGAGGCGGAGCGCGTCGAGCCCGCGCCGCTCGCGCATGGTCTCGATCCCCTGGCCCGGCTCGAGCGCGCGGATCAGTACCGCGCTCCCCGGTTCGCAGACGAGGTTGAGGCACCAATGCATGCCGTAGGAGCGGTAGACATAGGCATGGCCCGGCGGCCCGAACATGCTCGCATTGCGCCGGGTCGGGCCGTTGAAACTATGGGAGGCGGGGTCGCTCCGGTCATAGGCCTCGGTCTCGACCACGAGCCCGCCGATCCCGGAGACGAGGAGGCGGCATCCGATCAGGTCTGAGGCCACCGCCGCCGCCGGCCGCGCATAGAAATCCGCCCCGAGGCTCACGGCTTGCTCAAGGCTCACGGCTTGGCGGAACCACCATCCAGCACGCGGGCGATGCCGTCTGGCCCGAGCTTCAGCGCCACGCGGATCGCCCGTTCGACGAAGGCCTGGGGCGTGAGGCCGGCGAGCTTGGCCCCCCGCGACACGTCGAGGCCGAGGCCGAGATCGATCGCCACCTGCGTCGTGCGGGGGGCAGGAGCCGGTGCTTCCGCCGCCACGCCCGGAGGAGGCACCACCGCCGGGACGGCGGGGGACGGAACCGGCTCGCTCGCCGGAGCCAGTCCGAGGGCCTGCCGCCGGCCCTGTGCCGCCAGCCGGTCGGCGCGCTCGTTGCCGACATTGCCGGTATGGCCCCGCACCCAGGTCCATTTCACGTCGCGGGCGGCGTTGAGGGCGTCGAGTTCCTGCATCAGTTCGACGTTCTTCACCGGCCCGGTGCTGGTGCGCCAGCCCTTCGCCTTCCAGCCGCGCATCCATTCGGTCACCGACTTGATGACGTACTGGCTGTCGCAGCGCATCTCGATCGCCGAGCCGGCGGGGAAATGTGACAGGGCCCTGATCGCCGCCGTCAGTTCCATGCGGTTGTTGGTGGTGGCACGATCACCGCCGCAGAGTTCGACCTTGCCCTCCGGGCCCTCGATCACCACGCCCCAGCCGCCGGGGCCGGGATTGGGATCGCAGCCGCCATCGGCATAGGCGACGGCGCGGGCGAGGGCGGGCTTCGTGGTCGTCATGGCGCTGGTCTCGTGTCCGGGGCAGCGGGGCCCCTAGCACGAGGCGCAGGGTCAGGGCGATTGCGGCGCCGCACCTGCGGGCCGGATCTCGTAATGGATCGGCTTGAAGGCATTGTTGTTCGATTGCAGGGCCGAGCAGGCGGTGAGGCCGATGATGAGGTCGGTCTCGGCCTCGAAGGTCACGTGATCGCCGGCCCGGCTCAGGGGCGGCTCAACCTTCAATTCCCCGGTCTCGCCGTTCACTGTGACGTTCATGAACACGTTGAAGGCCACCGGGATGCGGTCCGGTTCGATGCCGTAGGGCGCGAGCGCGGCGGCGAGGTTGCCGAAACAGCCGTGGTGCGGATGTGTGTCGCCATAGATGATCCGGAACGTGTCGGCCGAGCACGGGGTAAGCAGGAAATCGTGCCGCCCCACCGTATCCTCGACGATGCGCAGGAGGACGTTGGAGCGGTTCGAATAGATCGGATCGCCCGTCGTGAGGTAGATGCGGCTGGCGTAGTCGAGGGTGCGGCCCGACGAGATCACCTCGTCGCGGTCGGCCACGGAGAAGGCGAGGAGGTCTGCCACCTGTTCGCCCTTCGGGTCGATGATGGTCAGGCGATCGCCCTTGGCGAGCTCGAAGGCGACGCCGCTGCGGGGTGCGATTTCCTGGCGACGGATCGGGGGGAGGGCGGTGTCAGGCGGCATCGCGGCCATCCTCGGCGAGGCGGTCGTTGTCGCCCTTGGCCCGACCCTGGAACGGGCAGACCCAGTCGCCGCCGACGGCGCGGCCGCTGTACTGGCGCGCCTCGGAGGCATCGCCGTGCCGGGCCAGCATGGGGTTGATCGAGCCGGCCAGCGCCTCGTCGCGGGCGAGGATCGCCGAGCGCAGCCCCTCGTAGCGGCCCTCTTCACGCAGCTGCTCGAACTGTGCGCGCACATTGAAGACGAGGACGGGATGCGAGAAGCGGCGGGCCGGCCGGCTCGCGCCGGGATGCATCCCGACGAGGAAGAACGCCTCGCCGCCGAAGGACAGGGCGAAATGCGGATCGTCCGGGTCGGCCTGCACGCGCTTGTCGTAACGCTGGCCGAGGAAGGCGTCCTTGTCGGACAGGGACTGTACCCGGTCCCACAGGTGCCCCTCGAACCGCTCCTCGGACAGGGGCGACGCGTCCTCGAACACCACGGCGAAGCTCTGGAACAGTTTCGGGTTCGCCCGATAGCGACAGATGAAGGCGAGGAGCGCCGGATAGATCCGTGTGTCGTCCCAGCCCGAGGCGACGTCGCGGGCGACCAGCACCTTCAGTTGGCCCTTGGCAAGGGCGGATTTCGCGCCGACGCAAGGGAAGGGCTGATCCTTGATGAAGGCGTGGAATTTCAGCGCGAGGGGATGCACGGAATCGTTGGTGGGAAACAGCATGAGGCTCCGGATCGTCGTCGGTCGAGGCTGACCCCGAGGAGGACATGGCAAACCGATCGCCGCCGGGGAGGTTCCGCCCCGTGCAGGGACAGGTCGTCGCTGTCCACAGGATTTCCCGAGATCAGCCAAGATGAGGGCCGATCCATTGCCGGCTCTGATTTGGGCCGATTGGTCTTGTTTCATACATTGCTCCGAACTCATCGTGCGATCCGCTAGGCACATCTTGAGAGCGACTTGCCGCGGATCTACCGAGACCCTGCTTTGGCTGGCGGCCGGAAGCCGACGGAGCTGGGCCACGACATTCCGATTGCGGAACAGAGCCACCAGTTCCACCATGGCAGACCATGCAGATCCTTATCGTTCCTCCTCAGGCCAGTTGGTCGGCCGAGTTTGCTGCTTTGAAACCTGCTCTGCTTCGGGCGGCACCGGCCGGGTCGTACATCCATCATATTGGCTCGACGGCGGTGCCAGGATTGGCGGCAAAGGATGTGATCGACGTTCAACTGACAGTAGACGACCTTGAACGGGTGGAAGACGCGGCATTCGAGCGAGAGGGCTTCCAAAGTACGCGCATCCTGAGCGACCACTGCCCTCCGAGACTCGAGCTTCCTGCTCGGGAGTTGGAAAAGCGATCCTATCGAGGCCAGGGTCGAGCAGCGAACGTGCACGTCCGACAGAAGGGCCGCTTCAACCAGCGTTTCGCCCTGGTCTGTCGAGACTTTCTGCGTGCCCGGCCCGTTGCCGCCGCTTCTTACGCTTTGATAAAGCAGCGTCTAGCAGAACGTTTTCCGGCTGATGCCGAGGCCTACTACGATATCAAGGACCCTGTGTTCGATATCATTGTCGAAGGCGCCAACGCTTGGGCCGAGCTCGTCGGATGGTTCGAGCCGCCCGGCGACTGATCCTCCGTCAACAGCCATCACGAACACCCCAAGTGGGCACGAAGCGTCCGATGTGATCCGCTAGATATAAGCCGAAGCCAGCGCAGGCGAGTGCGACAGGGCATGGGCCAGGATTTCCAGCGATTGCGCGATTTCCGCGCGGCCGGCCAGGCCGCCGAGGCAGATCCGCACGGCTTCCGGGGCTTCGCCGGCGGCGAGGAAGGCGTCGCTCGCCACCGCGCCGATCCCCGCCGCGCGGGCCTGGCTGGCGAAGGCCGAGCGGGTCCAGCCCTCGGGCAGGGATAGCCAGAGGTGGAAGCCGGCGGGGTCGGCGGTCGCGCCGTGCCGCCCCAGCATCCCGGTGGCGATGCCTTGGCGGACCCGGGATTCCGAGCGGACGAAGGCGAGGATCGCCTCGGCGGTGCCGTCGCCGATCCAGCGCGTGGCGAGGGCCGTGGTGATCGGCGAGGCCATCACCGTGGAGGCGCGCAGGGCCGCCGTCAGCTGGAGCGCCGCCCGCGCGCTGGGCGCCAGCATGTAGGCGAGCCGCAGGCCGGCGCCGAGGCATTTGGCGAGGCCGGCCACGTGATAGGTGATCTCCGGTGCCAGCTGGTAGAAGCTCGTCGCCGGTGTCACCGGCACGAAACCGTAGGCGTCGTCCTCGATGATCGCCACGTTGTAGCGTCGTGCCACGGTGACGATGTCCGCGCGCCGCGCCGGCGAGATGGTGATCGTGGTCGGGTTCTGCAGGGTCGGGTTGAGGTAGAGCGCCTTCGGCGCGTGCCGGGTGCAGGTGGCCGCGAAGGCGGCGGCGTCGATCCCCTCCGCATCCATGGGCAACCCGACGAGGCGCATGCCGAGATGGGCGGCGAGCGCCCGCGCGCCGGGATAGGTCAACGTCTCGCAGCAGATCGTGTCACCCGGTTGCGCCACGAGACTCATCACGGCGCCGATGGCGGCATGGGCGCCGGGGCAGATCAGCAGGCGGTCGCGGGACGCTTCGAGGCCGCGGCGGCGCAGCCATTCGATCGCCGCGTCCTTGTCCTCGGGGGTACCGCCGAAGCCCTGGTAGCGCAGCAGGTTCGGCAGGTCCTCCGAGACCGAAGCGAGGCCGCCCTGCATCCGTGCCAGCAGGGCCGGGTCGTCGGGTTCGGGGGGCAGGTTCATGGTGAAGTCGACGGGGCCGTGCCGGCGCGGGGCCATGATCCTGAGTGCCGGCACCGGCATCGCCGGACCGGCCACGAACGTGCCCTGGCCGACCCTCGCCTCCACGAGGCCACGGCGCTGCGCCTCCACATAGCCGCGCGCCACGGTGGTGAAGTTCAGCTCCAGCCGCTCGGCGAGCGCGCGCTGCGGCGGCAGGCGTTCGGCGACGGCGAGCCGTCCGGTGCGGATATCGTCGGCGATGGCCTCGGCAATGGCGAGGTAATGCGGCTTGCCCCAGCGCCCGAGATCCGGCGTCCAGCCGTCCGGCGGCGGAGATGGGCTCGTCGTCGGCCCGGCGCTGCGGCCCGGCTTCCTCGATCCTCGTCCGATTGCCATCGCAGATCCAGTCAATATCCATCCCATGTTGGATTGTATGGATAGCAATCGTCGTGCCGCCGAACCCCTGAGTTGGTTCCGCATGGAATTCCAGTCAATACAGTCAAATAAGTCGGCAGTATCCGGATGCATGTGTCCAGCATCTATGCATCCGGTGTTCGGTTTTTAGGCATCGTCGCGAGCGAGAGAGATGGCGCATCTCACTGCGTATTGACTGCATGATTGTATGAATTGCCCAGCGTGGAATTGGCTGGATCGCATTGTCTTCGACGCTGGCACACGGATTGCCATCCCCTGATAGGCCGTCGCCGGCAATGATCGCGGCGGACATCGCGATATCAGGGAGTGTTTCCGATGCCAGCCGTCAGTGCCGAGCACCATAAGAAAGGCGATTACTTCGTCGATTACGAAGAGAAGGTCTTCGAGGACGTGAAGGCCGAGCCGGGCCAGAAGGCCCTCGTCACCTTCCACACGGTGGCGTTCGAGGGCTCCATCGGTTTCGTGAACCTGCTGCAGGCCACCCGTCTGCTGCGCAAGGGGTTCGAGACCTCCGTCCTGCTCTACGGGCCGGGCGTGACGCTCGGCGTCCAGCGCGGCTTCCCGACGCTCGGCGACGAGGCCTTCCCCGGCCACATGAACATGAACAACCAGATCGTGAAGTTCCTCTCCGAAGGCGGCAAGGTCTATGCCTGCCGCTTCGCGCTCCAGGCCCTTTACGGCCACGGCGAACCTTCGCTGATCGAGGGTATCCGCCCCATCGCCCCCACCGACGTCCTCGACCTCGTCCTCCTGCACAAGCGCGACAACGCCGTGGTGATCGACACCTGGACGGTGTGAGGTTCGCCCGCCCCCTCTCCCCGCGGGCGGGGAGAGGGGGCGCTGCGCTGAGTGTCGGGCGTGCCAGTCCCTGCGGCGGCATGGCAACCACTGATCCCCAAGGAACGGACCCATGTCCGAGTCACGCTTGTCCGAGCCACGCATCGTGCGCGCCGCCGCCGTCCAGATCTCCCCCGATCTGGAGCGGCCGGGCGGGACGCTGGAAAGAGTGCTCGCCGCGACAGACGAAGCGGCGGGCAAGGGCGCGCGGTTCATCGTGTTCCCCGAGACCTTCGTGCCGTACTACCCGTACTTTTCCTTCATCGCCCCGCCGGCGGCGCAGGGGCCGGAGCACCTGCGGCTCTACGAGGGCGCGGTGACGGTGCCGGGGCCGGTGACGCAGGCGGTCTCGGCGGCAGCCCGCCGGCATGGCGCGGTGATCGTGCTCGGCATCAACGAGCGCGACCACGGCTCGCTCTACAACGCGCAGCTGATCTTCGACGCCGACGGCACGCTCCTGCTCAAGCGCCGCAAGATCACGCCGACCTATCACGAGCGCATGATCTGGGGGCAGGGGGACGGTGCCGGGCTCACCGTGGTCGAGACGGCGGTGGGCCGGGTCGGGGCTCTCGCCTGCTGGGAGCATTACAACCCGCTCGCCCGCTACGCCCTGATGGCGCAGCACGAGGAGATCCACGCGGCCCAGTTCCCCGGCTCCATGGTGGGTCAGATCTTCGCCGACCAGATGGAGGTGACGATCCGGCACCACGCCCTGGAGGCCGCCGCCTTCGTCGTCAACGCCACCGGCTGGCTCACCGAGGCGCAGATCGCAAAAATCTCTCCCGACGAGCGGATGCGCGGGGCCCTGCGCGGCGGCAATTGCACCGCCATCGTCTCGCCCGAGGGCAAGCATCTCGTTCCGCCGATGACGGAAGGCGAGGGCATCCTCGTCGCCGACATGGACATGGCGCTCGTCACCAAGCGCAAGCGGATGATGGATTCGGTCGGCCACTACGCCCGCCCCGAACTCCTCAGCCTCAACCACGACGCGCGTCCCGCCCGCACGGTGGTGACCACGCCCGCATCGGACATCCCGCATCCCCGGAGCACCGACCATGAGCGACTCTCCGCTGCTGACCTCCCCGGCCGCTTCGTCGCCGGCGCCGTCCCCGGTCTACCAGGGGATGCCGACGGAGCACCTGATCAACGCCCTGCAATCCTACGGAGTCAGGCTGGCTGACACCCGCGCCGGTGTCGCCAGCCGCCGGGGCGGGGCCGGGCCCTCCGACCACAAGGCGATGACCATCGCCGGCCGCACCGTGATGGTGCCGGTCCATACGGCGGGCGCCTTCGATTCACCCTACCTCGTGCGCCGGCCCGATGCCGACGGGTCGAGCGTGATCGAGCATGACGGCACGGTGATCGGCCGGGTGACGTTTCCGGGCAAGCCGCGCTTCTACGGGCTCCAGACCCTCGACGGGGTGCCCTATTCGAAGATCGCCGTGCTGCACGGTCGCGACGTGCTCGCCACCACGGTGCTGCAGACCTGCATCCGCTACCAGAGCCGCACCAAGACCTGCCGGTTCTGCTCCATCGGGCAGTCGCTCGCGGCCGGCCGCACCATCGCCCACAAGACGCCGCAGCAACTCGCCGAGGTTGCCCGCGCCGCCGTCCTCCTCGACGGCGTCAAGCACATGGTGATGACCACGGGCACGCCCAACGCCACCGACCGCGGCGCCGCGGTCCTGTGCGAGAGCGCCTTCGCGGTGAAGGCGGCCGTCGACCTGCCGATCCAGGCCCAGTGCGAGCCGCCGGACGACGACCGCTGGTTCGCCAGGCTGAAGGCGTCGGGCGTCGATGCGCTCGGCCTGCATCTCGAGGCGGTGACGCCGGAGGTGCGCGCCGCGATCATGCCCGGCAAGGCGAGCGTGCCGTTGGATCGCTACGTCCAGGCCTTCGCCGCCGCCGTGCCGGTCTTCGGCAAGGGTCAGGTCTCGACCTACATCCTCGCCGGTCTCGGCGACACGGCGGAAGCCATCCTGACGATGTCCGAGCGCCTGATCGGCATGGGCGTCTACCCGTTCGTGGTGCCGTTCGTGCCGATTTCCGGCACGCCGCTGGAGGACCATCCCGCCCCCTCGCCGGATTTCATGCATTCCGTGCTCCAGCCGCTCGCGGCGATGCTGGCGGGGGCGGGGTTGCGCTCCACCGACATCAAGGCCGGCTGCGGACGCTGCGGCGCCTGCTCGGCCCTCTCCACCTACGAGCGGTGAGCGGGACGATGTTCGAGCCCGTTCCGGCCTACCGGTCGAGCCATTTCCGGATCAAGTTCGCCACCGCTCCCTGGGAGCGGGCCGGCACGGCGTCCCTGCGACGGCAGGTCTTCTGCGCCGAGCAGGGGATCTTCGAGGGCGACGACCGCGATGCCGTCGACGCGGTGGCGATCCCGATCTGCGCCCTCTCGACCCTCGGTGGCGCCCCGGATGCCGTCGTCGGCACCGTGCGCATCCACGAGACCGCCGACCGGCCCGGCGAATGGTGGGGCTCGCGCCTCGCGGTGGCCCGCGACTACCGCCGGGTCGGGGCGCTCGGCGCCGGCCTGATCCATGTGGCGGTGGCCTCGGCGCATGCGCGGGGCTGCACCCGCTTCCTCGCCCATGTGCAGAGCGCCAACGCGCCCCTGTTCCAGGCGCTGCACTGGACGAGCCTCACCGAGGTCGAACTGCATGGCCGCGCCCATCACCTGATGCAGGCCGATCTCGCGCATTTCCCGCCCATGGTCGACCCCGAGCGCGGCCTCGTCACGCTCCTCCGGCGGACGGCCTGACCATGACCCTGCCGCCCTCCCTCGCCGAGATCGCCCACGGCATCCGCAACGGGCGCGGCCTCGCCCACAAGCGGGACATCGACGCCGTGATCGGCCGGCTCGGCCTCGGCGGGCGCGCCGCCGCCGTACCGCTCGGCGACGATTGCGCCGCGATCCCCGACGGGGACGGCTACCTGCTCCTGGCCATCGAGGGGTTCATGGACGGGTTCGTGGCCGCCGATCCGTATTTCGCCGGGTTCTGCGGGGTGATGGTCAATGTCAGCGACATCGCCGCCATGGGCGGACGCCCCATCGCGGTGGTCGATGCCCTGTGGAGCCGCGACCAGTCCCATGCCGATCCGGTCCTGGCCGGCTTGAGGGCGGGGGCCGAGACCTTCGGCGTGCCGGTGGTCGGCGGGCACAGCAACACCCGCAACGCGGGCGAGCATCTCGCTGTCGCCATCCTCGGCCGGGCAAAGCGCCTCCTCACCAGCTTCGACGCCATGCCCGGCGACAGCCTCGTCGCGGCGATCGACCTGCGCGGCCGCTTTCGCGATCCGCACCCCTATTGGGATGCGGCCACCGGTGCCCCGGCCGAGCGCCTGCGCGCTGACACCGCGATCCTCGCCGGCATCGCCGAGGACGGCCTCGCCAAGGCCGCCAAGGACATCAGCATGGCCGGCCTCGTCGGCACGGCGCTGATGCTGCTCGAATGCTCCCGCGTCGGCGCCGCCATCCGGCTGGACCGCATCCCGCGCCCCGAGGGGATCGGTCTCGCCCGCTGGCTCACCGCCTTTCCGAGCTTCGGCTACCTCCTCAGCGTGCCGCCGTCGAACGTCGCGCCGGTCCTCCGGCGCTTCACGGATCGCGGGATCGCCGCCTCCGTCATCGGCGGCGTCGATGCGGGCCGCATCGCGACGGTGTCCGACGGGACGGAAGAGGCCGTGGTCTGGGACTTCGCCGCGAGCCCCCTGATCGGCTGCGGGCAGGAGACGTGACGAGAATGACCGGGCCTCTCCGCATCGCGATCCTCGCGCATTCCACCCATCCGCGCGGCGGGGTGGTCCACGCCCTGGCGCTGGGCGAAGCGCTCGCCGCCCTCGGCCACAGCGCGACGGTCCATGCGCCGGATCCTTCGGGGACCGGCTTTTTCCGCAAGACGTCCTGTCCGGTGATCTCGGTGGCGGCGCGGCCGGTCTCGGGATCGACGGTGGACCTCGTCCGCACCCGGATCGAGGATTACCTGCGCCATTTCGCGTCGCCGGCGGCCTGCGACTACGACGTCTTCCATGCCCAGGACGCGATCAGCGGCAACGCGCTCTCCACCCTCACCCGCCGCCGCCTGATCCCCGGCTTCGTCCGCACGGTCCACCACGTCGACCTCTTCTCCGATCCGCAGCTCGCCTACTGGCACGACCGGGCGATCTTCGACGCCACCGCGCTCCTCTGCGTCAGCAGCCTGTGGCAGGGCGCGCTCACGCGGGATTACGGGCTCGCCGCCCTCAATGTCGGCAACGGTGTCGATACCGACGCCTTCGGGCCCGAGCCGGGGGAGGGGGACACTGCATTGCGGAGCGAGTGGGGCCTCGGCGAGGGGCCGATCCTCCTCAGCGTCGGCGGGTTCGAGGAGCGCAAGAACAGCCTCGCCATCATCGAGGCCTTCGCCCGGCTGAGGCAGGAGCGGCCGGCGGCGCAGCTCCTCGTCGTCGGCGGCGCCTCGCTCCTCGACCATTCCGGCTATCAGGCCCGCTGCCGCGCGGCCCTCGACCGCAACGGCCTCGATGTCGGCCCCGGCCGTCCGGTGGTGCAGACGGGGCCGGTGCCCCAGGCCGCGATGCCGGCCCTCTACCGCCTCGCCGACGCCCTGGTGTTTCCCTCCCTCAGGGAGGGATTCGGCCTCTGCGTGCTCGAGGCGATGGCGAGCGGCACGCCGACCATCGTCTCCGACCGGGCTCCCTTCACCGAGTATCTCACGGCCGCGGACACGGTGTTCGTCGACCCGGACGACGAGGGATCGGTCCTCCACGGCATGCGCGCCGCCCTCCGGCCCTCCGCCAGGGAGCGGTTGGCCAAAGCGGGCCTCGCCGTCGCCGAAGCGCATTCCTGGCGCGCCTGCGCCGAGAAGCACCGCCCGGTTTACGCGTCCCTCGCCGCCCGCAAACAGGAGATGTCGGATGCCTGAAATGCATTTTCACGTGCGCTGGCCCGATGGCCAACGCGAGGCCTGCTATTCGCCCTCCCTCGTGATCAAGGAGCATTTCGGGGTCGGCGAGACCTATGCCGTCGCCGATTTCGTCGCCCGCAGCCGGGCGGCGCTGACCATCGCCAGCGCGCGCGTGGAGGCCCGCTACGGCTTCCCCTGCAGCCTCGCCCTCGGACAGCTCGCCCGGATCGAGGCGCGGGCGACGGCGCTCTCCGCCACGCCCGACGCCCGCGTCACCGTCGAAGCCTTCGAGGAATAGCGGCCCGAGCCGGAAGGACGCCCCCATGGACCAGACCCCGACGCCCCCCTCGCACCATCCGGTCATCGTCGTCGGCGGCGGCCAGGCCGGCCTGTCGATGAGCTATCAGCTCCGCCGGCACGGCATCGACCACATCGTGTTCGAGAAGAACACCATCGCCCATGCCTGGAAGACCCAGCGCTGGGACAGCTTCTGCCTGGTGACGCCGAACTGGCAGTGCCAGCTGCCGGGCTTCCCCTATCCGGGTGAGGAGCCCCACGGCTTCATGCCCAGGGACGAGATCGTCGGCTACATCGAGGCCTATGCAAGGGCGATCGAGGCCCCCGTGGCCGAGGGCGTGGCGGTGACCGCGATCCGGCGCAGGCCTAAGGGCGGCTTCAGCGTGGCGACGAGCCGGGGCGAACACACCGCCGATCAGGTGGTGATGGCAATCAGCGGCTATCACGTGCCCGCGATCCCGGCCTTCGCCGCACGCCTGCCCGCCGGATTACGGCAGATCCACTCCTCGACCTATCGCAATCCGAGTCAGATGCCGGACGGCGCGGTGCTGGTGGTAGGCTCCGGCCAGTCCGGCTGCCAGATCGCCGAGGACCTTCACCTGTCCGGCCGCAAGGTCCATCTCGTGGTGGGCTCGGCTCCGCGCTGCCCGCGCGTTCATCGCGGGCGCGATGCCGTCGATTGGCTCGCCGATATGGGCCAGTACGACCTCCCCGTGGAGGACCATCCGCTCAAGGAGGATGTGCGGCGCAAGGCCAACCACTACCTCACCGGCCGGGACGGGGGCCGCGACATCGACCTGCGCCACTTCGCCCTGGAAGGCATGAGCCTCCACGGCCGCCTCGAATCCATCGACGGCCCGGTGCTCCGTTTCGCCGACGATCTCGCTCGGAATCTCGATAACGCGGATGCGGTCTATACCGGCATCCAGGGCGCCATCGACAGGCACATCGCCGCCAAGGGGATCGCCGCTCCCGAACAGGCGCATTATACCCCGCTCTGGGTGCCGGGACCTCACACACCGAGCCTCGATGCCGAGGCGGCCGGCATCGGCAGCGTGATCTGGGCGACGGGCTTCCGCGCCGATTACGGCTTCATCGACGCCCCCGCCTTCGACGGGCGCGGCCTCCCGATCCACACGCGCGGCGTGACCCCGGTGGACGGCCTCTATGTCGTCGGCCTACCCTGGCTCCACACCTGGGGCTCCGGCCGCTTCTCCGGGATCGCGCGGGATACGGAGTATCTGGCCGAGCGGGTGGTGGAGTTGCGGGCGAAACGCTCTGTCGGGGAGTCGCTGTCGTTGGCGAGTTGAGCCGACTGCCGTCAGCGAACGACCCGGACCGCCGCGGATGGCCCGGATCGCTTGGTGGTTCCATCATTCCGTCGCTTCGATCACCCGATGATCTTGTCGATGGTGATCGGCAGGTCGCGGATGCGTTTGCCGGTGGCGTGGAACACCGCGTTGGCGATCGCCGCCGCCGTGCCGACGATGCCGATCTCGCCCAGCCCCTTGACGCCCATCGGGTTGGCTTTGTCGTCCTCCTCCACGAAGATCACGTCGATGTCGTGGATGTCGGCATTCACCGGCACATGATACTCGCCGAAATTGTGGTTCATGAACCGGCCGACCGTATGGTCGAGCATGGACTCTTCCTCCAGCGCCGATCCAATCCCCATGACCACGCCGCCGAGAATCTGGCTGCGGGCGGTCTTGAGGTTGATGATCCGGCCCGCCGCGATGGCCGAGACGATCCGGGTGAGGCGGACCTGGCCCAACTCCTCGTCGATCTTCACTTCCGCGAACACGGCCGAGTGGGTGTAGGAGGCGAACTCCTTCATGTGGCCCGCATCCGGACCGGCGCTCTCGGTCGCCTCGACCTTGTCGACGCCGGCCGCCTTCATGGCGTCCACGAGGGAGACGCTGCGCGACGGGTCGCCCGCCATCTCGATCCGGCCGCCGGTGAAGACGACGCGCTCGAGATCGACATTGGCGAGCGGCGAGTCGTCCATGGCACGGGCCATGGCGAAGACATCCGCCGCGATCTTGCGGCAGGCCTTCATCACCGCCGTGCCGGACGAAGCCGCCGTCCACGAGCCGCCGGCCACGGGCGCCTCGGCGAGGTCGGTGTCGCCGAGCTTCGTCGTCACGTCTTCCATCGGCAGGCCGAGGGCATCGGCGGCGATCTGGGTAAGGATCGTATAGGTGCCGGTGCCGATATCGCCGGTGGAGTTACCGACCACCAGCTTGCCGTCGGCGGTGAGCGTCGCCTGGGCCGAGGATTTCTGCATCAGCGCTTCCCACACGCCGGTGGCCATGCCCCAGCCGACGAGTTCCTTGCCGTCGCGCATGGAACACGGCTCGGGATTGCGCTCGGACCAGCCGAAGCGCTCGGCGCCCTGCTCGTAGCAAGCGCGCAGGGCCTTCGAGCCAAAGGGCTTGTCCTCGGTGGGGTCGCGGTCGGTGTAGTTCTTGAGGCGTACCGCGATCGGGTCCTGGCCGGTGGCATGGGCCAGTTCGTCCATGGCGATCTCGAGGGCGAACACCCCCGTCACCGCCCCCGGCGCCCGCATGTCGGCGGGAGTGTAGGTGTCGATCTGCGTCAGCTTGTAGTCGAGGGAGACGTTCTCGCAGGCCCCGTAGAGGATGGCCGACCAGTTGACCACGACCTCCTGGTAATCCTCGAACCGCGAGGTACCCGACAGGGCATCGTGCTTGATCGACCGGAGCTTGCCCCCCTCGTCCGCGCCGAGGGAGATGGTCTGGCGCACGTCGGGGCGGTAGCCGAAGGTGAACATCTGGTCGCGTGTGAGGGTCACCCGCACCGAACGTTCGAGCTCACGCGCGGCCATGACCGCGAGGAAGAGCTGGTATTGCGGGCGCAGGCCGAGGCCGAAGCCGCCGCCGAGATACGGGTTGAGCACCCGCACCTTGTCCTTGTCCATGCCGAACACGCCCGCGATGTAGCCCTGGCTGTTCGAGACACCCTGGATCTTGTCGTAGACGGTGATCGCGCCGTCGCCGTCCCATACCACCGTGGAGGCGTGCGGCTCCATCGGGTTGTGGTGCTCCACGGCGAGCGTGTAGTCGCCTCGCAGCTGTATCGGGGCCGAAGCGAAGGCGGCATCGGCATCGCCCCAGGGCTCGGGCGGCGGCTTGATGCCGGCGCGCTTCTTCGGCGGCTCGTAGCCGAATTCGCGCTGGCGCTCGACGTCGGTCAGCGGCTCCTCGGCCTCGTAGGAGACCTTCACCAGGGACGCGGCATAGCGGGCGGTGCCGAAATCCTCGGCTACCACAAGGGCCACCGGCTGGCCGCTGTAATGGATCTTGTCGTCGTAGAAGGCACGAAACGGTGAGCCGGGGGGCGCCACGGCGTCCTGGTAATTGTAATCGAGCCAGGCCGTGCGCGGCCGGTTCTCGTGGGTGAAGACCTTGAGCACACCGGGCACGGCTTCCGCCGCCGCGCTGTCGATGGCGGTGATGCGGCCCTTGGCGATCCCACCGGAGACGACGTAGCCATGGGCGAGATCGGCGGCGGTGAATTCACCCGCGTATTTCGCGAGGCCGGTGACCTTGGCGGGGCCGTCGACGCGGCTACGCGCGGTGCCGACGAAGCTGTCCGTGCCGGTGGAGGAGATGCTGTTTGCCATGTCTGGACGGGTCCTCAGGCGATGCGCTTGTCGGATTGCGACTGGGGCGTGCCGGCAGCGGCCTGGGTCAGGCCCCGGATGATGGCGCGCCGGGCGAGCTCGATCTTGAAACCGTTCTCGGATTGGGGCTTGGCCTCCCGCATCACGATCTCGGCGGCGGCCTCGAAACTCTCGCGGGTGGCGGACTTGCCCTTGAGGGAGGCCTCCGCCTCGGTATTGCGCCAAGGCTTGTGCGCGACGCCGCCGAGGGCGAAGCGGGCCTCGGTGATCGTGTCGCCGTCGCGCTTCATCACGGCGGCCACCGAAACCAGGGCGAAGGCGTAGGAGAGCCTGTCGCGCAGCTTCAGGTAGGTGTGGTGGCCGACGAAATCCGCGTCCGGAAGATCGACGGAGAGGACGATCTCGTCCGCCTTCAGGGTGGTGTCGTATTGCGGTGTGTCCCCCGGCAGGCGGTGGAACTCGGCGAAGGGGATGCGGCGCTCGCCGCCCGGTCCGGTGACGCGGACCTCAGCCTCGAGGGCCGCCAGCGCCACGCACATGTCGGACGGGTGGGTGGCGATACATGCCTCGCTGGTGCCGAAGATGGCGTGGATGCGGTTGACGCCGCCGATCGCCTGACAGCCCGAGCCCGGCTCGCGCTTGTTGCAGGGCGTCGCCTCGTCATAGAAATAATAGCAGCGGGTGCGCTGGTTGAGGTTGCCGCCCGTGGTGGCGGCATTGCGCAGCTGGCCCGAGGCACCGGCCAGGATCGCGCTCGACAGGAGCGGGTAGCGCTCCTTGATGCGCTCGTCGTAGGCCACCGTAGAGTTTGTGACGAGGGCGCCGATGCGCAGGCCCCCGTCATGCTCCTCGATGGCCTCCAAGGGCAGGCGGGTGATGTCGACGAGGCGCTCGGGCCGTTCGACATTGTACTTCATCAGATCGACGAGGTTGGTGCCGCCGGCGATGAAGCGGGCATTGGCGGCGGAGCCGATGGCCCGCACCGCCTCCTCGACCGTGGTCGGACGAACGTAATCGAAGCGGTTCATCGGGCAGCTCCCGCGTGCATCACGTCTTCGATGGCATCGACGATGTTGGTGTAGGCGCCACAGCGGCAGATGTTGCCGCTCATGGCCTCGCGGATTTCTTCGCGCGACGTGGCGTGACCTTCCGCGATCATGCCGGCCGCCGAGCAGAGCTGGCCGGGGGTGCAATAGCCGCATTGGAAGGCGTCGCGTTCCACGAAGGCGGCCTGGAGCGGATGCATCGCGCCGTCCTGGCCGCCGTGCTTGGCCAGCCCCTCGACGGTGACGACCTCGGCGCCGTCCTTCATCACGGCGAGCGCGAGGCAGGAATTGATGCGCGTGCCGTTCACCAGCACGGTGCAGGCGCCGCACTGGCCGTGGTCGCAGCCCTTTTTGGTACCGGTGAGGTCGAGATCCTCGCGCAGCAGGTCGAGGAGGGTGGTCCACGGCGCCACCTGAAGCTCACGGACCTCGCCGTTGATGGTCAGGCTGATGCCGATGGTGGCTGGCGCCCCGGGTGATCCGCTGTCGATGAGCATGGGCATGTCCTGAGGGATCGGGACCGGTGAGATGCCGGCCGTGTTTCTCGAATGGGCGGAGGCGCGAGGGGAAGAAACGTCCACGCCCCGCACCGGTCCACTCGATAACCGTTCCAATCTAAGCCTGTTCCCGGGAGGGTGGTTTCCGTGTCGATCCTCGAAAGCGTGGCGAGCGGCGTTGGAGTGTCATCCGAGCCCACGACGCTCACCGACTTGGTTTGCGCCCGCCCATCCCCTCGGCTAACCCTGTCGCCATCCCCGCTTGCCACAAGGACGCGCGATGGCCGCCCTCGACCCGGTTCTCAACGACATCGACCGCGACCTCGACAATGCCCTGGAGCGGCTGTTCGCCTTCCTGCGGATCCCGTCGATCTCCACCGATCCGGCCTATGCCGGGCATTGCCGCGACGCGGCGCAGTGGCTCGAGGGCAATCTGACGGCGCTCGGGTTCGAGACGGCCATCCACGAGACCTCGCTGCATCCGGTGGTGCTGGCCCATGCGCCTAAACCCGGCAAGCCGCACGTGCTGTTCTACGGCCATTACGACGTGCAGCCGGTGGACCCATTGAACCTCTGGGAGACGCCGCCCTTCGAGCCGCGTCTGTCGCTGAACGCCAAGGGCGAGAAGCAGATCGTGGCGCGCGGGGCCTCGGACGACAAGGGTCAGGTCATGACCTTCGTCGAAGCCTGCCGTGCCTTCATCGCCATGGAGGGCGAGCTGCCCTGCGGCGTCACCCTGCTGATCGAGGGCGCTGAGGAGAATGGCTCTCAAGGCCTGCCCGAATGGGTCGCGGCCAACCGCGACAAGCTTGCCGCCGACATCGTCCTCGTCTGCGACACCAGCATGTGGAACCCGACCACGCCGGCCATCACCACGTCGCTGCGGGGCCTCGCCTATTTCGAGGTGAAGGTCACCTGCGCCGACCGTGACCTGCATTCGGGCTTCTTCGGAGGTGCCGCGCGCAACCCGATCCACGTCCTGTCGACAATCATCGCCGACCTGCACGATTCGGATGGAAGAGTGGCCCTGCCGGGCTTCTACGACGGCGTGCGCGAGACGCCCGCCGACATCCTGGAGCAGTGGCGCGGGCTCGACTTCACGGCCGAGAAGTTCCTCGGCCCAATCGGCCTCAAGGAGCCTGCCGGCGAGCGCGGGCGCATGCTGATCGAGCTGATCCAATCGCGCCCGGCCTGCGACGTCAACGGCATCATCGGCGGCTATACCGGCGAGGGCACCAAGACGGTCATCGCGGGGGAGGCCAGTGCCAAGGTCTCGTTCCGCCTCGTGGACGACCAGGACCCGGAACAGCTCGCCCGGACCTTCGAGGCCTTCGTGCGCGAAAGAATCCCGTCGGACTGCTCGGTGGAGGTGACCTGCTACAAGGGCAGCCGCGCCATCAGCCTGCCCTTCGACATGCCCGAACTGGACATCGCGAGGGGGGCACTCGCCGAGGAATGGGGCGTTCCCGCCGTCACCATCGGCGCGGGCGGCTCGATCCCCATCGTCGGCGACTTCAAGCGGCTGCTCGATCGCAACACGCTCCTCATCGGCTTCGGCCTGGATGACGACCGCATCCATTCGCCCAACGAGAAGTACGATCTCAGGAGCTTCCACAAGGGCACCCGCTCCTGGGCGCGCATCCTGGCGGCATTCGGGGAGCGCTGAGCGGGTTTCGCGTCCTGAAACCCGAGATACCTACAAAGCCTGTTTGAGGTGTTTTTCCAAGGCATTACCTCATCCTGAGGTGCCGCGTAGCGGCCTCGAAGGAGGCTTCCAGGGATCGCGAGACGACTGGAGGGCTCCTTCGAGGCCCGCTGCTTAAGCAACGGGCACCTCAGGATGAGGTGGTCTGGTGGGATAATCGACTCTGCAATGAGTATTCGCCGAGAGAGCCGATCAGGCAGGCTTTAATTATTAGGGCGAGGTGAAAGGTCGGTTGGCCGATGTGGGCCCGCTCAGGACGCTTCCACCTCCGGTCGGCTCATCTTCGCGTCGAGCCAGCCCCACAGGGCGCGGATCTCCTCGGCGGCCCGGCCGCAGGGCGCGTATTCGGTGACGCCGAGGCCGGAGGCCACGGCGTCCTGGTGATCCACCCGGTGCACGATGCTGGGTTCGGCCAGCACGCCCAGCGAGCGGAGTTGCGCCGCATAGGCATCCGTGCGCGGGGAGGGCGGGGG